>DYNR01000193.1 GCA_020720945.1 Chthoniobacter flavus
GGGATTCCTCCGGCACCATCCACCTACCATTATTCCACCATGCCTCTTTCCCCTAGTTCGAGATGCGACTTTTTCAAAACTTCCGTTATGACCACGCTCGCAACTTCCGCAACCGCCCTTTCTGGCTCTCTCGCCTCGGCGGCTTCCTCCCCTTCGTCGGACGATCCCGACATCACCGTCCCCGGAAAAAACGACGACGAATTGCGCTCGAAAGCCAAAGAAGTTCGCGCGCGGGATCCTCGCCCCAATGTCCTCCTCCTTTTCACCGACCAGCAAACCATCTCCGCACTCAGTTGCGCGGGCAACCGCTGGGTGAACACCCCAAACATCGATGCCTTGGCCAAACGCGGTGTCCGCTTCACAAAATCCTATTGCGCATCCCCGATCTGCGGTCCCTCCCGTGCATCCATGATCACGGGACTCCCCCCCCACCAAACCGGTGTCCGCTTCAACGAGGAATCGATGAAACCCGGCCTGCCGACCATCGGAACTACCTTGCGTGAAGCCGGTTACTACACCGCATGGACTGGCAAATGGCATCTTCCGGAAAGCTTTCTCAGGAAGCCGACCGACACGGCGGGCTTCCACCACCGCCCCCTGCCAGAAGGAGTCCGCTTCGCTTCCCACGGCGACCAAACCGATTTTCTTACCGCGATGGACGCGGAATTTTTCCTCCGTTGGGAAGCGGCAAAACAAGCCAAACCATGGTTCCTTGGCGTTTCTTTACACAACCCGCACGACATTTGCTACCATGCGATGGAAAAGGGGAAAGACCAGAAAAACCTCGATCTTTATCCGCCGCTGCCTCCTAATTTCCACGCAGACCCAGACGAACCCGAAGCGTTGCAAATGCGCCGGGACAACGGAAAATACGGGAGCGAACTCGCTTACACGAAAAACTGGGACGAGGCCCGCTGGCGCGAATACCTGCAAACTTACTGCCACCTCGTTTCCCAAGTGGACCGCGCCGTCGGCGAAGTCCTCCGCTACCTCAACCAAGGGGGATGGGACGATGACACCCTCGTGATTTTCACCTCGGACCACGGCGAAGGAGTCGCTGCCCACCAATGGGTTACAAAACTTTCTCTCTACGAAGAATCCGCCGCCGTCCCACTCATTTTTTCTTATCCCGGACATATTCCCGAAGACGCAGTCAACTCGACCACCGTCGCTTCAGGCCTAGACCTCCTTCCCACCATTTGCGCGTTCACGGGTGTCACACCCCCGCCCAACGCAGGGAAAAACCTCCTCCCCGCCATCGAAGGAGCAAAACCCGACGACGAAAACTTTGCCATCTGCGAGCTAGACGCAGACCCGCAACGCCCCGAAATCGCCGGCAGGATGGTTCGTTCCTCCCGCTTCAAATACTGCGTCTATACGCCCGGAACCCGCCGCGAACAACTCTTCGATATGGACTCCGACCCCGGCGAAACCAAAAATCTCGCCGCCGATCCCGACTTTTCCACCCAGCTACAAACCCACCGAAAAATGCTGCAAGAATGGGCGAAAAAAACTTCCGACCCCTTCCCTCTGATCCCCGCTTCCTAACCGAAAAAAAACACAACCGATTCCCTTTCAACCACTTCAACTTTTATGCTTTATCCTCAACTCAACGAACACCGGGAAACCACCTCTCTTGACGGCATCTGGGACTTGCGCTTCCAATGGCAGGAAGCCAACCCCGAAGGATGGGAGTCGGGCTTTTCCCCCGAACGCCATGTCGCCGTCCCCGCCAGCTTCAACGATCTTTACACCTCTTACAGCGAACGGAACCACTGGGGCTTCGTCTGGTATTCCCGCGAAGTGCGCATCCCCCGCGCATGGCGGGATCGCCGCATTGTTTTGCGCTTCGGCGCAGTCGCTTACAGCGCGGATGTCTGGTTCAACGGCAAGCACTTAGGATACCACGAAACCGGGCACACGCCTTTCGAATTCGCTCTCCAAGACCTAGTCCAAGACGGCACAAACCGCATCGTCGTCCGCGTCAACACGCGCCTGACTCCCGACTGCGTCCCTCCCGGAGAACTGAATATGCCGGGCTCTACCATCCACATGGGCGGCAACAAACCCCCCGCAAATTTTGACTTCTACCCCTACGGTGGCCTCCACCGCCCCGTCTGCCTCTACACCACCGCGCCCTCCCACCTGCAAAGGATTCTCGTCGATACGAAACTTGCGGACGCTTCCGCCGATGTCGCCTTCCGGATTTTTGCGGAAGGCGGAGGGGACCAAGTCCGCGTCACCATCGAAGAAACTGGGCAAACCGCGGTTTTCCCGCTAGCGGCAGGCACCACCACCGCCGCTTTCAAAATCACCGAACCCCGCCTCTGGGGAATCGGGAAACCCGAGCTTTACCACGCCGCGCTCGAACTCTTGGAAAACGGGCAAACCGTTGATTCCTACCGCCAACGCTTCGGCGTCCGCGAGGTCAAACTCGAAGGAGGAAAATTTTTGCTCAACGGAGAACCCGTTTATATGCAAGGGTTTGGAAGACATGAAGACTTCCCGATTATCGGGCGCGGCCACTGCGATGCCGCCAATGTGCGGGACTTCGAGCTCCTCTCTTGGATCGGCGCAAACTCTTTCCGCACCTCCCATTACCCCTATTCGGAAGAACAGCTCCGCCTCGCCGACGAACGCGGCATCTTGGTCATCAGCGAGTCTCCAGGCGTCGGAATCGTCCCGGACATCGCCACAGAAAAAACTCTCGCAACCCACTGCGCAGCCATCCGCGAATACATGGCGCGAGACTACAACCACCCCTGCGTGGTGATGTGGTGCGTGGCAAACGAACCTTTTTCTCAGCAAGCTTCCGCACGCGCCTACTTCGAAAAAGTCGTCGCCGTCGCCCGTAGCATGGACAGCACGCGCCCGATCACCATGGTCACTTGCTTCGGGCTAGAAGACACCTGCTTGGACTTGCTCGATGTCGTCGGCGTGAATGCCTACCCCGGCTGGTATGGAGGAGGCCACCCCTTCGACAGCTCCGTCCACGCCTGGTTTGCCGACTTCCTCAAACAGATCCACGACCGCTCGGGCGGGCTCCCCATCATGGTCACGGAATTCGGCGCAGACAGCGTCGCAGGCTTCCACGCTCTCCCCTCGGAACTTTGGACTGAGGACTACCAGAGCGAACTCCTCGAGCACATCCTCGAAGAAATCCACAAATGCCCCTTCGTCATCGGCGAGCATGTCTGGGCGATGTGCGACTTCCGCACGGGCCAAAACGACCGCCGCGCCCTCGGCAACCGCAAAGGTGCTTTCACCAGGGACCGCCAGCCGAAAATGGTGGCACACCTGCTCAAAAAACTCTGGAAAAAATAAGGCCCCTGCCTTCTTTTCAAAGGCCCACAACACATCTCCCGCTCCTCCGATTTGGCTTGCTTGCCCGCAAGCTTGAAGCCAACTTATGCCCGTATGAGCGACACCAATTTTAGCGGCTGTTTTTCTCCCATCCCCGAAATCATCCAAGCGATCCGGGAGGGAAAAATGGTGATTGTCACGGACGATGAAGATCGCGAAAACGAAGGGGATTTAGTCGTTGCTGCGGAAAAAATCACGCCGGAGGCAGTCAACTTCATGGCCCGCTTCGCACGCGGACTCATCTGCGCCCCCATCACTTCCGAGCGCGCCGCACAAATCGGCCTCCAACGCATGGTTGCCGAAAACCGCGAGATGCACAAAACCGACTTTACCGTTTCCGTCGATGCCGCCCACGACATCACCACCGGCATCAGCGCCTCAGATCGCGCAAAAACCATCGCCTTACTTTCTTCTCCGCAAACCCGCCCCGCCGATGTCGTCCAACCCGGCCACATCTTCCCCCTCCAAGCGAAACCGGGCGGAGTTCTCCGTCGCGCAGGGCACACCGAAGCCGCCGTCGATCTCGCACGCCTCGCCGGACTCGACCCCTCCGGTGCCATCTGCGAAATTTTAAACGATGACGGGAGTATGGCACGCCTTCCCGATCTGATAAAATTCCGCGAGAAGCACGACCTCCTTCTCTGTTCGATCCAAGACCTCATCGCCTACCGGCGCAAACAGGAAAAACTCGTCCTCCGCGAACAAACCGTAAAAATGCCCACCGATTACGGCGACTTCCTCTTGCACCTCTTCGTTTCGACCATCGACGGACAGCACCACTTGGCGCTCGTCAAAGGCGAAATCGACCCCTCGGAACCCGTGCTCGTGCGCGTCCACAGCGAATGCTTGACCGGCGATGTTTTCGCTTCCCGCCGCTGCGATTGCGGTTCGCAACTCCACGCTGCCATGCACCAAATCGAGGCCGCAGGTTGCGGGGTTCTCGTCTATATGCGGCAAGAAGGCAGAGGCATCGGCCTGGGCCCAAAAATCCACGCCTACAAACTCCAAGAAGAAGGTCTCGACACCGTGGAAGCGAACGAAAAACTCGGCTTTGCCATGGATTTGCGGGAATACGGCATCGGCGCCCAAATCCTCTCGGATCTCGGCGTTCAAAAAATCCGCCTGATGACCAACAACCCGAAAAAAATCGTCGCCCTCGAAGGCTACGACCTAGAAATCGTCGAGCAAATCCCCATCCGCTTCGCCGCAAACCCCTTCAACGAACGCTACCTCGAAACGAAAAAAAACAAAATGGGGCATCTCCTCTAGGAA
>DYNR01000194.1:0-3454 GCA_020720945.1 Chthoniobacter flavus
ACGAATAGGTTTTTTTGCCTCACTTGTTCTGGTCGGACATCCGCCCTAATCGTAAATCGCTTCCGGCGGCGGCATTCCATTCGGCGGGAGTCGGGAGGCGGAAGCCATCGGCATCCCATTTCACGAAGATGGTCGGGCGGCTTTTCGGGTCGGCATCCCCGTTCCATGGGCTGAAGAGGACGGTGCGGAAAACGGAGTCTTTCGTTTTTTGGACGATGTCGCTGGCGACTTCCTTGCCGGGTTCGCGGACGGATTCGTATTCGCTGGCGCGGGAGAAGGAGGGGTCGATATAATAGACGGGTTCGCGGCCTTCGTATTCCGACATGGCGTTGAGCCAAGCGAGGGCATCGTAGAGGGTGACGGCAGTGAGGGGTTCCGCCTGGTTGTGGGGGAGGTTTCCGAATTTCATGCTGCCCATGTCGCCATCCGTATCGAAAGTCATGGGGCGTGGCTGGAGTGCCCATTGGCCTTGGGAAGCCGACCATTGGGAAATGGCGCGCCAGAGGTCGTAGGCGCATTCGGTGGTTGCGACAAAGAACTTGCCGTCGGGGCCGGAGATTTCCTTCATTTCGGTGAGGATGCTCGGTTGGGCGGGGCGGGTGACATTGGCGTAGGTCTCGAAGGATTCCCATTTGCAGGCGACGGGCACTTTGTCGAGGGTGTCTTTGTAGAGATACCAGCCGACGGCGCGGACATCATCGAATTTGGTTTCGGCGAGAGGGGTTTGGGCATCGAAGCCAAAGTTAAAATCGCCGTCTTTGGGGTTCCATTTGCCCCATTTGATTTTTGTTGGGATGGCGGTGCGCAGATCGAAGAGACCAGAGCCGCCCGTGGAATTTTTTGGATCGTTGGGGAGTTTTTCTGAGACGAAGAATTGGTCTCCGTTTTGGACGATGAAGCGGACGCCTTCCCATCCCTGCCAGTAGCGTTGGGTGTAGAGACCCATGAGGCTGGTGGCATCCATGGAAACTTTTGCGGTCGGGGAAGCGGCACCGGCACCCCAGTTTTCCTTTTTGTAAATCCAAGAAGCGAAGGCGCGGTAGGGGGTGGGTTTTACTTTGGAAGGCAGGTGGTGGAGAGCCCAGTCGTTGGCGGGTTGCTGGTTGGCGACGGACTCGTTGCTGTTGACATATTTTTCAGAGGTTCCGCCGTCCTTGGGAGTGCGGTTGGAGTAGAGGAAGGTGTAGCCGCCGTAGAATTTGGTTCCGACGAGGAGGTCGGGGTAAAGTGGGACTGGGGGATCCAAGGGCGGGTCATGCTGAAGCGGATGCTTTCCACCCAATCGGCGGTGGCGGGGTTGCCGTCCACATCGAAGTCGAGAATGTCCTCGGTGAGTAGGGAGTTTGCTTGGGTATTGGGGGTGTAAAGTTGGCCGAATGCCACCCGTTCGCGCTCGGCTCCGCCTCGGCAGTTGGAGTGGCGGTAGTTTTGGATACGGGCGCGGACGGTTTCGGTTGGGGCGTTGGCGGGGAGAGGTTTCGGGTCCCAGACTTGGGATGGCCGAGGAGCGGTCACCTAGGGTTCCCCTTTGACTTGCGCTTTCCCGCCTTTGCCGCCCTTGGCAGGTTTTTTTGGCGCATCTTCATCGTTGTCACCGGACGCTGCTTCCTCGTTTCCTGCGGGAGCGGCTTTGCCTCCACGAGAGGCTTTGCGGAGTTCGGTTAATTTTGCAACCTCTTCTTTGCTGAGAGATTTCTTCGCTTCTTTGAACTCTTCTTGTGGGAGGTCGAGGAGCTTTTTGAGTTTTTCTTCATCGACATTTTGGGCGAGAAGGGCGGGCAAAAACGAGAGGGCGAGCAGGGAAGCGAGGAGGTTTTTTTTCATTGGGGCGATGATGTTAAAAAAGGGGTTGTTGGAGAAAGGTGGGTTTAGGAGGAAGGAAATTTTTTGCGGGTTTTGGTTTTGAGGAGCCAAGCGGCGGCGAGAAGGAAAAGGGAAGCGGCGGAAGGTTCGGGGACGGCGGTGGCGATGCGAAAGCCTGCGTTCCAGTAATAGTATTGCGGAGCCCGTCCGTTATCGGAGAGAGAAGCAGCCATGAAGTCTTTATCGTATTGGTTGGGCGCGGTGGGATCGTTTGCCGAGCCTTGGCGGAGGCCCCGCGCGGTTCCGCCTTTGACAACGGCTTCGCTCCATTCCCAGACATTTCCGCTTTGGTCGTAAGTGCCGTAGTAGCTGGTGCTTTCCGCTCCGGCACTACCGACGGTCGTGAGGTTTTGGTTCAGGCCGTTCCAAGTAACCCCGGAGGCATAGTTCGCGACATTGGGCCCTGGGTTGGCGATGTCGCCCGTCGCCGTGGCGGAGGCGATGGTTGGCTGGGTCGTGCTTTGCGTCGGGTAAAGCCAGTAACCTCCAGAACCTGCGGCGAGGGTTGGGTCGTAAAAGGCCGCTTTATACCATTCGCTTTCGGAAGGAAGCCAGAAGGAAAGAGGGGCGGAAGTGTTGGGGTTGATGGCATTCCGGGTGATGTCGAAACCGTTAGCCATAACTCCGTTTAGAGAATAAGCACCGTTTTCTGTGGTTGCATCGGTTTGGGTTCCGACGGGTTGGCCGTTGGCCATCCAGTTGACGAAGCGGACGGCGGAGAACCAAGTAGCAAAGTTTACGGGTTTTTCGGACATGTTTGCCTCGGTGCTGTAAAGGAATCCGCCGGAGATGGCTTGGCGAGAAATGCCCCGGGAAACGGAATGGGCGACATTGATCTCATTGTTGGGTTGGAGGCTGTTGTTGGTGTCTGGGTAGAGGGAGTAAGCGTCGGAGACATTCGCGACCGAGTTGAGAAAAGCGGTGTATTGCGAGTTTGTGACTTCGTATTTTCCGATGGCGAAGGAATAGGAGATCGCGCCGAAGCCGCCGTAGTTTGGGTCGGGGGCGTTACCGGGATTCCCTACGGTAACGAGGTCGATGGAAATGGCGAGGGCGGCGGGCGCGATTGCGAACCAGCACAGTGCAACGACTATGCGAAGGCGGCGCGATGGCAGGAAACTGGGTAATTCTGGGCGCATGAAGGAAGGGTTTTTATTTTTAGGAAGTGGGAGAGATCGAATTTGAAAAATCAGAGCGATTTGCGGCAAAACAGGCGGGAGAGCGAAAGTTGACCGCTGCCCATGATTGCGATGGCGATGCAGGTGAGTCCCGCTTCAAAAGGATGAGACCAATCTTTGAAGGGCATGCCTTTTTCAAAAACCATGACTGCGCCCACAAGCATTACAAATGCCATCAGGGAAGAGGCGGTGCGGGTCAAAAAGCCGATGGCGATCAAAAGGCCGCCGAGGGTTTGGACGGTTGCGACGAAGATGCCCCAAAAGAACGGCGCAAAGTGGATGCCGAGAGCGGCAGACCAGTTTGTCCCGACGGTGGTGAGAAAGGTTTCGCCGCCAGCAAACTTGAAGTATCCGTGGGTGAGGAGGGTCAATCCCGTGGCGAGGCGGAGGAAAAGATAGCCGATGTCGGATGA
>DYNR01000194.1:3554-4617 GCA_020720945.1 Chthoniobacter flavus
TTCTATTTCTTTGCTGCTTGAACGACCTTCCAAGCCGTTTCTTGGAGGTATTTTGCGACATCAGGGGGCAAGTCCATCGGTGCTTTGAGTCCTGCGCCTTCCTTATCCTCAAAGTCGTCCACGATTCCAGGAAGATTTGCCGGTAGCCCTACGGGACTCTCTCCCGTGATCGTGGCAAAAACGACGCAACAGTTGAGGTATTGCCCGTAGATGGACGGGTGACGATCCGTTTTTCCGGGATTTTTTTCTTTGAACACGGGAACATCGGAGCGAAAAATAGGAATGTCTTTGCGCTCCTTTTCCACGATTTCAAAAGCATCGCCAGCGGGGGCGAGGAGCGTCCCGTATTTTTCTGCTGCCCCATTGTAATATTTGCGGATTGCCTCGTAGTTCTGTTTCCCCGGGTCTTTTACCCAAGTGGAACAGGCTACCAATTTTCCGTTTGGAGCCATTTTCGAGCGGATCCCTTCGATGTAAGCGGGGAGGCGGGTTCCTTGTGGGTCGGTAAAAGGTTCGGAACTATGGGCTTGGAAGCAAACGAAATCCCAAGGCTTTGCCCCGACCTCCGCCAAGCAACTTTCCACATCTTTTTCGGCTTGTTTTTTGGCTTTTTCCGTTTGCTGGCTTGGGGAAAGTTCGCTTTCTTTGCCATCGTTAAAGCATTGGAAAGTGTAGAACCCTGCGGGGTTCCCGCGCGAACTCGCTGTTTCCACCTTGTAGCCCCGAGATTCCAGCATCG
Organism: Chthoniobacter flavus; assembly: GCA_020720945.1. GTDB lineage: Bacteria > Verrucomicrobiota > Verrucomicrobiia > Chthoniobacterales > DYNR01 > DYNR01. Next base: position 4,294 of record DYNR01000194.1, read on the forward strand.
CTTTGAGAACCTTAAACCCCTGTCCCCCCGCACTCCAAAAACTGGCTCCGATGGTCACAACCGACAGCTTTTTTTCTTCCGCCGCTTCTGCTGAAACCGCCAGCACAAGCCCTAAAGTCACCGCAATCAACCATTTTTTCATAGGATTTGCCTTTATTCCTCCCATTGGATGGCCATCATCGAATGGGGTGCGAGAGTGATTTTTTCGCCGCTGGCGAGTTTTGTCATAGGGACATCGGAGACTTTGACTTGCGGTTCCCCCGTTTCGTATTCGTTGTTTGCGGTCGGGGAGTCGGCGGTCATTTTCCAAGCCTTCGGTTTTTT
>DYNR01000474.1 GCA_020720945.1 Chthoniobacter flavus
CATTTATCTCACGGATTCAGGTTCTTTGCATTTGTTTCACGGATTCAGGGCTTTATGAATTGGCCGTGTCTGAACACGGATCGAGGTTACAAAAATTTCATGTTTTCGGGCTTTTTTTGTGGTGCATTTTTCGCATAGTGGTGGTTCCAGTTTATGAAACCATCCATTTCTTCTATCAAACGGTGCGTGCAAAAGTTTGGCTTGCTCTTGGTGTTTGCCGCGCAGTTCCTGTTTTTCTTTGGTGTTCCTTTTGCGGTCGCCGGGCAACCGTCGAACGCCCAACCCGAAGAGGTGACGGCTTCCCCTTTGGCTTCGTGGTGGGGAGGCAAAACTCTTACCGGAAACTGGGGAGGATTTCGCGACGCTCTTCAAGAAAATGCCGGTTTGTCTTTCAGCGGCAAGTATTATGGTGCGTTTTTTGGTGTCGTGGATAGCCAGAATGGTTCTAGGGGAATCTGGGATCAGGGCGTTGAATTCGGTGCGGAGCAAAACATCGGGCGACTGATGAAAATGGATGGTTTGAAAGGAGTTACGCTTTTTGGAAACTTTCGTTACAGGGACTCTCAAAGGTCGGCGGACCCCGGGACTTTCGTGTCCAGCAATTCGATGTTCGACCCCACCAACTGGTATTCGGGAACGCAGTTTCGCGTGACATCCCTCGGTGTCGAAATCGGTTCCGGCGACTGGATGCAAGTGAAAGACGGGGTCGTTTTGCGCGGGGGGTGGTTGCAGCCGCAAAGGGAGTTTATCGATCAACCGTTGTCCAAGCTCTTTTTGAACAACGCCGTTAACAGCGCGAAAGGGGTTGGCGGCAATATCCCTTTTTCATCGAGCTTCACGACCTGGGGCGGCACATTGAAGATCAAGCCGAAGGATTGGTGTTACGCCAAAGGCGGGCTCTTCATGGCATACCCGCAAGCGACATCGAGCGACAACCACGGCTTGGCTTTTCAAGGGTTTGCTCCCGATGTTTCGTTGAACGGTCTTATGGCTATGGTTGAGACTGGGGTCACGCCAAAAATCGGTCCGTCGCAACTTGAAGGAAAGTATGCGGTCGGGGGTTATTACTGGGGGCAAAACCGTCAATCTTACAATGGAACGAACGGCTACGGCCAACAAGGGGTGTATATTCAGGGGGATCAAATGCTTTACCGCGAAACTGCGCCGATGCAGGAAATTTCTGCAAAAAGTCCATCGGTGAGCGGTGGGGAGGGAAAAGGGCTGAAAGCGGTCGTGCCTTCTTTTGCGCAACCGCTTTCCAAACAAGGGCTTAGCGCATTTAACTTGGTTTCGCTTGCGCCCGCTTACA
>DYNR01000195.1 GCA_020720945.1 Chthoniobacter flavus
TGCAGCCCAATTGATTGCAGAGATTCACAGCAGTTATCTCACTGATTCAGGGTAAGCTCAAGGTTGCGGGGTTGCCCGTTTTTTGATGGTGATGCGCTTGAGCCGAGCATCGTCCTTCGGGCTTGAAGTCGCGATTTCCGGGTCGTCGGCAAATGCGTTGTGCACGATCCTGCGGTCGTAGGAATTCAGGGGTTCCGTATGGACGGGTTGTCCGGAGACCCGGACAGACTCCGCCATGTGGCGGACTTTTTGCACCAAGTGGTCGTCGTGCATCATCCTCCGGTGCCCGACATCCACGATCATGCGGGGCACATCGGGTTGGTTGGCGTGGAGGATGCGGTTGAGCAAAAACTGGATGTCGTTCATCACTTCCTCGCCTTTGCCAATGAGAATGTCTTGGTCGCTGCTGAGGATTTGCAACACGGGCTGCCCGTTGTGCGTTTGCTCCTCGATTTCCACGAAGAAACCGAGATACCCCAGCATGGTATCGACTATTTCTTTCGGAGTCTGCTTCATAGGTTTATCCTTTCCGTTTCATCTTTTTCGCGGTTACAGAAACTTTCTCGAGAGTCGGCAAGGGCTTGTTTCGTGTCAAGTAGAGTTGCACGATCGAAAAGAGATTTTGCGTCGTCCAATACAACGCCAAAGCACTGGCGAAGTTGTAGCAAAACACGAGGAAAATCACGGGCATGAAATAGAAAATGCGCTGCTGCACCGCATCGCCGGTTTTTGGCGTGAGTGCCATCTGCCAAATCATTGTCCCCGCCATAACGAGAGGGAGCAAGTTAATCGGGAAACCGTAGAGATAACCGATCGTGTCGGGTTGCGATAAGTCATTGATCCACAAGAACGATGCGTTGCGCAACTCGATGGCCACGCCGAGCATCGAATAGAACCCGAAAAATATCGGGATCTGGATGAGCAACGGCACGCAACCGCTAAAAGGATTGATGCCGTAATCCTTGTAAAGCTTCATCAGCTCCTCGTTCATTTTCTGCGGGTTGTCCTTATACTTCTCGCGCAGCTCGGTCATTTTCGGCGAGAGCAAGGACATCCGGCGCATGGAGTTGGTCGCGCGGTTTTGGATAGGCCAAAGCACCGTCTTGATGCAGAGGGTCAAAACGATAATCGCGGCGGCGTAGTTCCCTAGCAGGGAATACAGGCTGTTCATCGCCCACAAGAGAAAAACGCTCACGAAGGAAAACCAGCCGAAATTCAAAATCGCATCCTCTCCGCCGCCCAGCGCGCTCAGGTTTCGCAACTCCTTGGGCCCCGCGTAGATATGGAACTTCTCGGCTTTTTTCTGCCCCGCTTGCAACTCGAAACCCGCAAGCCCTAGCCCCCCACGAATCCCGTAAACATGCGCAGACGGCACACCCTTCAACTCAAAACGGTTCGCCCAAACGGAAGTGCCAACCGCCGTTTTCGTGCTGACGACCGTGCAAAAATACTGCCCAGAAACCGCCGCCCAAGCAATCTTGTCCGCCGTTTCGGTATAAAGAGGTTGCGCGTCGCGGAGCGGGATCCCGAGCAATGGGACCGAGCTGGGATTAAACCAGTTCACATCGATGGATTGCATTTTCCCTTCCCGATACCAGTCAAACCGGGTGTAAAGGGGCAAGTCCGCAGAATGGACAGGTTGTGCGGAACCTACGCCCAAAAAGTAACCCAGGCGTTGCAGGGGAACCGCACCGGTATTCTCAAATTCCAATTCCAGCAAAACCGTAAATTTGTCGCGGGGTTCCTCGGATTCCGGCAAGGAAAACTTCTTGCGGATGACCAACCCATCAGCGTCTTTTTTCGTGAAAACAACCTGTTTTTTTTGCGGGTCGGCATCCATCTCAAACCCGCCCAAACTCTCTCCGGGTTTCGTTCCCAACGCCCCGATTGGCATCGCCTTGTCGCGATTCAAAAAAACCGATTCGCGGTTGTCCGCCAAATGCAAAAGCAAAATGACTTCCTCGATCCCCCCCGTGTCGTTGTTGAAAACATAGTCGGCATCCTTCGCCGAAAGTTTTTCACTTTTTGCCGGCACCATCGAAACGGCGGTCTGCGGCACCGGAGCAGGCACTTGCGCTCCCCCGTCCCTCGGCACGGGAACCTCCCCGCTCCCGACCGGTTCCCCATCCTTCGCTACCACTGCTGGCGGAATCGGTGGTGGAAGCGGCGGCGGAAGTTTCGACGCGTAAAATACTTGCCAGAGAATCAACCCAATGACCGAAAGCCCTACGGCTACCCATGTTTTCCAATCCATAACTTTAATCGCGGAGGTTTGTTGTTTGCTGTGCTGTAGAAACCCCGCAAGCTTCGCAGGTCAAATCCAGCTTTGAAAATTTTTCTTTGTCGGCGCGGGGCGGCACGGGATCGTATCCCATCCCTCCCCACGGGTGGCAGCGGCAAAGGCGCTTGATGGCAAAAAAAGAACCCGCAGCGGCACCGTGCTCCTGGATTGCCCCGATCGCATAGACGGAACACGACGGCTCAAAACGGCAACCCGCTCCCGGCCCAGCCACAAAACTGAGAAACGGAGAAAGCGTCCAACGATAGACGCGCAAAAAGAATACCAGAACTTTACCGATCATCTGGGGTGAAGAATAGACAGCTTGGCGGCGAGACGCAACCATTCGGAATAAAGTTTTCCGTATTCGACCCCGACCGCCTCGCGGTGGGGGATCACCACCAGCCAATACCCGGAAAGCAACTCCCGCTGGTTGAGCCGGTGGATTTCTCTCAAAACGCGCCGCATCCGCACCCGAGCCACCGCCCCCCCGAGCCTGCGCGAGGTAATGATGCCGACTCTCGTTTTTTCTTCCGCCGCCTCCTCGACTCGCAACGCACTCAAACGCAAATACTTGCCGCGGACGGACGCACCCTTTTCCCTCACCGCCGCAAACTGGTAGCTCCGGTCTAGCCGCAAACTTTCCGGCCTGCTGTAATCGAGGGTTTCCAGGGCAGAGGCTCCAGATGGTTCCCGCCGTCAAACGACATCAAGCTTCGGTGTGGCGGGCGAAGTGAATCTCCACGCCTTTCGGAAGCAAGCGCTTGCACCCCCACCGGCGGCGGCGGCTCAAAATCGCACGACCGGCTTTTGTCTTCATGCGCGCGCGAAATCCAAATTGCTGTTTGCGCGTCCTTTTCGATGGCTGGTAAGTCCTTTTCATATCTAAAAATTGGTTTGTAGGGTTGGCGACATTGCCTTGCTTTCAGCCGTTTGTCAATTCTCCATGCAAAGTTTTTGTTTTTTTTTCGGGGCTCCCCAAATCCGCTTCGCCCCCAGCCAAACCGGCACCGACTTCCGCCCCCCTTTTTACCCCGTCGCCCTTTCTCTTTTCCGCAACCAAAAAAGGCAAAACAACAAAAGAAAAGGACAAGCCGCCGTCGCCAAAAAACCCGCCCGCAACCCGTATTGCTCCCCCGTCAAATGCAGCCAAAAAAAATCCCCTCCCGCCCCCGAAACTCCGCACAAATCCGCGACAAAACCGATCGCCCACGGCATGAACCCTCCCCCCGCATCCCCCGCCGCCGCCAGCAACGCAAACATCGATGCCCCCGCCAGAGGATACCTCGCAGCCGCCAAAGAAATCGTCCCGGGCCAAAGCATGCTGATGAAAATTCCCGCAGGAAAACAAACCGCCAGCGAGACCCACGCCCACGGCGACAGAGCCAAAACAGCGCACGCCGCCGCAGAAAGCAGGCTGCTCCACGCCATCACCCCATACAAGTCCACCTTCGCGTCACGGAATCCCACCGCAAGCCGCCCCACGACCATCCCAACGGCAAACAGCCCGAAACCCACCAGGTCCGCCACGCCCTTGGCAACCCCCATCACTTTTTCGAGATAAGCCGAAGCCCATTGAGCCACAGCGACTTCCACCGCTCCCGCCAGACACATCACCAGCAGCAAAACCAGGTATTCGGGTTTTGCTACCAACGCGCCAACCCCCACCTTCGCGTCCTCGTGCGCCAGCGCCGGAGGTTCGACAAACAAAAAACCCAGCGTGTTTGCCAAGGGGACCACCGACCACACCAGCAAAATCCACGGCCAACTCCACTCCCCGCAAACCTGCAACCCCACACCCGTCACCACGATCACCGCCACTTTTCCAATCGGGTAAAACGCGTGCAGCATCGCCATGCTCGCCGCCTTCTTGTCCCCCGGCAACGAGTTGATAATCGGACTGAGCAAAACCTCCAGCAAGCCGCAGCCGACGGAAAACAAAACCGTTCCCGCCATCAGCAAAGAATACGCGCTTTCCCCCGCGAAAGGCCCCGCCGCAAACACCCATAACCCGATCCCCGAAAACAAGTTCGCTCCGACCAACAACACCTTCACCTTCACCCTATCCGCAAAAAAAGTGCAGAGCAAATCCACGGTCATCTGCGTCAAAAAATTCACCAAAATCAGCCGTCCGACCTGCTCGTAGCTCAACCCGAGTTGCTCGCGCAGAGGGATGAACAGCAACGGGGTCAAATTGATAATCATGGCTTGGACAAACATCCCCGTGTATGAGCAACGGGTGATTCTCCGGATGTTTAAAGACGCATTCACCCCTTCTTCCTTACCCCTCCAACGAAAAGGAAAAAAGAGATTTTTC
>DYNR01000196.1 GCA_020720945.1 Chthoniobacter flavus
CGGAAGCCCAAGGGGCTATCCAGAGATAGCTCGTTCGGGCTGACAACGCAGCACTGGATCAAAAAGACAAGTTCGATGCGACATTTCATGATTGACTGGACACGAGGTCTTTTGCGTGTTTTTTCCAAGCCTTTGCAGCCCAATTGATTACAGAGATTCACAGCAGTTATCTCACTGATTCAGGGATCCTTCAGAACCGCAGTCGCATCGAATTTTCTTCCTGCGTCCTCCCACTCTTTTCCATCGGATTGAATGTTTCTCTCCTCCTGCGCCCAAAGCACAACGGGCAACCCAGCAAAGAATGCCAACAGAAGCAAACACCATCCACGCAAACTCCCCTTGCGTCCCCCAAGCCCCGGATTTTTATTCATGCGTCCTTTTCAAAAAAATTCACTCAGCACGAACTTGACCGCAAACCCTCAGACATCAAAAATCCTTAGCATTTTTCAACTCAAATTTTTCAGCCACCTCGTTCTTGTCTTTTTCCTCGTTATAGCGGACGACCTTCCACCGTTTCCTGTCTTCGTAAAACAGAATGAGCGTCTGCCCGTATTTCTGGTGTGCGGAAACCGCTTTTGCCAGTGCGTTCACATCGTCGTTGATCCCCCGCTTCGTGTCCACCAAAAGCACCGAATCCGGCGTATCTCGACCTTCAATACCGATCAAAAAATCAGGAAAAAAAAGGCATCCGTTGGGCAGAGTGACAGCCACCGACCAATCCTTGTCCGGCAAGTTCCTGTGCCACCACTTCACGACCCCGTCCACATCGTTGTCCAGCCACTCCGCAAACGCTCTTTCCCAAGTATTTAAATCTGGCGGATAAACCCCATAAATATTTTTTGGGGAACGATCCAGTTCCCTCTCGCTCAAGATGGCAGGCGGCAAATCTCCTGCCTCCACCACCTCAGTGTATTGTGCCTCGCAAGCCTTTCGCGCCTTTCTCAAAAGTTCTGGATATTGCACCAAGATCAAGGCAAGCGCGGCATCCAGTTGATCCTCGTCGTCCGCGATTTCTTTGCCCCTTTTTTGGTATTCCTTCCGAAGCCGCTCCAGCAAGCATTCCTGCAAATCCCGTGCATCCACTGTGCCCATGTTAAAAAGCATACGCTGGGCTTCCTCTTCGGTTTGCTCCAATGCCATTTCAGCCTCGACCCTGCTCCTGTCCTCAGAGTCGGTGAATACAGATTGATCCACCCGAATCACGGAGACCGCCTGCCGCATACCATCCTCCAAAATATCGTCCGTGAGTTTCAAATGCTCTGCGATACCCCCCGCCATTCCCGTCCCATCCACCACCCTCATCCTCTGGGTCAAAAATCTCGGTAGTACCCCTTCTTTGAGCGAATAAGGGAACTCTCCCGACTCTGTTCTACCCGCCCCCATTTTCCCCCCGCTGGGAGCCGTCCCAGCCGCTTCAGCCAGAAGATCCAGCCACTCAAGCTGTGTGACTACTCGGACTTCGTTCGCCTCTAATTCACCTCCCCTTGCTCCTGTATCAAACTCTTGGGGAAGTTGTTTCTCGGATGGGAGTAAATACGGCTGCCCGTTTTTGATGATTTGCAGTTGGTTTTGCCCGGCAATATGCACCACGACCGCATAAAGCGATACCTGCGCTAACTCGGTTTTGATCCGGTTCACCTTTTGCGCAGCCTCGGAAAGCCCTTTTTGCGCCTCGCAGTCGGCCAAAAAGACATAGGCCGATTGGAGCAACGGAGGCAAATCCACGCCCTGACAGCGGGAATGCACCCGCATCAGACGCCCCACGATCTGGGTGCCAAAATCGGCATCCGCTATCCCCCGCATGGAGACCAGCGTAAATGCCCGTGGAGCATCGAACCCCAACGCCACCGCCATCTTGAAAATCAGCACCTCCTTGCTCTCGTCCACCGCCAGAGCCAACAGGTTGCTATCCGGCTCCTTGGCAGTATGAACCGCTATCTGCTCTTCGGTGAAACCCATCTCCAACAGCGTCTTCTTAGCCCGGTCCACGCTCCCCTCCGAAGAGTCCACCTGCACAAGCATGAGCGGGACGAGATCAATGCCCGCCTCCTTCAGCCCCGCCTTGACCGCCCCATGCGTCCGCATCCCCTCCCGCAATGCTGTCCTCTCAAAATCTACCGCATTTTTCTGGTCGCCATCCGCCACAAATGCAATCGAGCGGACGGACGGCTTGACCAAGCCCGCCTCCACCGCATCTTGGCGGCTGATTGTGATGGGGTGCAACCGCTGGAAACCCGCCGCCCGTTTGAACGCCTCGGCATCTGCATCGTCTGGTGTCGCCGTCAGCAAAAGCGTGAACTCCGGGCGGATCACTTGGCTGTAAAATTCCAAAGCCTGCGTCCCGTGCCCAAATCCGTGGTGCGCCTCGTCCACCACCACCCCGATATGAAACCCATCCTCCCGCAAACGAACCAAAAGCGCGTCCAACGAAAAATTGCTCTCCGAATCGCTCCTGATTTTCCGCCCATCCGTGTCGCGGGTCGCCACCGATTGCCAAGTGGAGACCCACACATCCCCGCTCTTGCTCCCCGCTGCCATGCGGTCGTCCCGCAGATTCCTCACCCGTAGCCTGGTTCTGTCCCTCAGCGAGGATTCCGTCTGCCCAACCAGCCCCTTGAAAGGCGCAAACCAAAACCAGACCACCTTTTCCTCCAAGCTCAAGCCTTGGGCGATCTCGCCCGCAACCAAGGTCTTCCCGGACCCCGTCGGTGCTTTGAGCAATACACCGCCGTTGTGCGACACCACGGCGGCGCGTTCCACCGCTTTCTCCACTTGCCGCAGTTGCCCGGCGACATAACGATAAATTTCCAGTGCATTTTGCACCGCCGCGTTTTGATAGTTTTTGAGTGTAATCATGGCTTTATTCCAAATCGTTCCATTAAAAATTGTGGGATAGGGCGCACGGAGACACCCTTGCCCGTATTCTGCTTGACCAGCTCCGACTGCCAAGAATAAATCACCGCCCGCCTCAACTTTTTCTTCTTCAAAAGCACCAGCGTCGCCTTGTCCGCTTTCGGTAAATAAATCAGCGGCTTTTCCTCCCCGCCCGCCTCCCAGACCGCACCGGAGGGAGGCTCCGGCACCAAACCCTCCAAATGCATGAGCTGTAAGGCGATCCAGACTTGCTCGTGCGCCAGCTTCTTCACCACTTTCCCTCGCGACAACCGCCGCACCCGCAAGTAGGCGAAGTTGCCGCCCAAACCCTCCACCTCGCCGTAGCCCTCGCACACCCTCCGCACCCGCTTCGCGCAGACATCGCGGCAAAGGTTCTTGTCCGGTTCCTCCTTCGTCGCCTCCGTGCTGGAAACAAGGATGAACCGCCGGTTTCCCCCATCCTCGGCATTCAGCTTCAACACCGCATGCCCCGTCGTCCCAGAACCCGCAAAGAAATCGAGGATTAGGTCGTTGGGATTCGTGGCTATGCGAAGAATACGGTCTATCAGACGAACGGGCTTGGGATTGGTGAATGCTTCAGGTTTCTGCATAATCGTAGCAAGCTCCTTCGTTGCTTCTTGATTATGACCAACCTCTGTATTTGTCCACCAACTCCATGACATTCCGCCTTCTCTTTCGGATAGAAATTGCTTTAACCTTGGTCGTGATTTTCCGTCCTTTCCAAACCATACACGATTTTCATTAATCAATTTATCAACGGTAGATTTTGAAAATGCCCAACATCTTCCATTGGGAGGACGAAAAACGGTTCCAGACGGAGCCGTGATTTCAAAAAATTGTTCTTTTGTTGCATGACCTGTTTGTCCAGTCATATCAACCGATGCCCACACTCCTCGAAAGTCATTGTCTGGATTTTTGAATGAATTAGTTCTTTCAACTGAAAGCGGAATTTTCTTAAGAGTTGGCTTCAAATCAAAAATATTTCTTGAATAAACAAGAATGTAATCATGCGCTGGACCAAGATTTATCCGTGCATCAGGCGATGTTCGCTTTTGCCAGACGATACTTGCAACAAAATTCCCCTCCCCGAACACCTTATTCATGAGCATCCCGAGGTGGAACAGCTCGTTGTCGTCAATGGAGACAAAGATGACACCGTCTTTGCGCAAGAGGTCTTTGGCGAGGAGGAGTCGGCGGTGCATGAACTCGATCCATTTGCTGTGCCGCCAAGCATCCGTCTTGTCAACGAAGCGGTCGTTGTAGATGAAATCGCGGTTGCCCGTGTTGTAGGGCGGGTCGATATAGATGCACTTCACCTGTCCTGCATGGGTCATGCGCAGGAGGCGCAAGGCATCGTAATTGTCCCCCTCGATGATCAAGTTCCGGTAAGGAGCTGAGCCGCAGGAGGCATCAGGCACATGGTCAAGCGTGACAAACTTTTTATTCACGCTCTCATCCTTTCCGACAAGTGCGGAGTCGCGCTCCCAAACCAGCCCGAGGCGGGTCTCATCACGCTGGCGGAGCAGGGCGATGAGCTGGTCTTTGGTCAAGTCGGCATACTTCTTGGAACGGTCAGGAGCAAGGCAATTGTCCATAAAATAAAGGAAGAGGTTAAGCGTCTTTTTTCTGGGGTTCCGGCACCTCGGAAGCGGTGCGGCGAAGGGTGTGAACGGTGATTTCAGGGGGACAAAAAAA
>DYNR01000475.1 GCA_020720945.1 Chthoniobacter flavus
ATTGGGGGAGGTGTTGGAGGCAGAGGAGGAATACGGGGCTGAAATCTTGAGGGCGAGCTTTTGCCCAGTTGCGGATTTGGGGGAGGGGAAAGAATGCGCCACCCGTGATTTCGAGTCCGGCGAGGTGGAAAGGCCCTTCGTGCGAGCCGAAGTAGATTTCTATGAATTCGTTTCCCGTTTCGCGGCACGGAGAGAGTTTTCCTATTTTTTTGAGAGGAGCGTCCACGCCCAATTCTTCGAGCAATTCGCGGTGGGCGGCTTGTTCGTAGGATTCGCCGCTGTCGATGTGTCCGGCGGCACTGGAGTCCCAGACATCGGGGTTGATTTCTTTCCACGGGGCGCGGCGTTGCAGAAAAAATTCGCCCTTTTTGTTGGACAGTAAAATGTGGGCGGCGCGGTGGCGGAGGTAGCGGGTATGGACTTCGGAGCGGGAGAGGCACTCCACGACATTGTCTTGCTCGTCAACGACATCGAAAAGTTCAGAGCCGTCGGCGGGGGAGTGGTCCACGACATCGGTGGCCAGGAGGTAAGCGAGTTGTTGCCATTGTGCGACGGAGAGATTTTCTGGGCGAGCAGTGGTTTGGAAGCCGATTTTTTCGGCGAGAGTTTCCCATTGTTCCATCGAGCAGGAAAGTAGTTTGCGGAGTTGTTTTCTCCGTTGGGCAAACCCTAGGCGCAGGTAGCGGTCTAGCGAGGATGCGTCGCAGCGCAAAATTTCATGGGGGCGTTTGCGATCGAGCAAGACTAGGGCAGAATCGACATTTGGCTTTGGGAAGAAGGAGTCGGGAGGAATCAGTTTGAGCAGTTTCGGGTTCCAAAACCGTTGGATCAAAACAGAATAGGCACCGTAGTCGCGGCAGGAATGAGGGGCGGCAACCCGTTCTCCCACTTCTTTTTGGACGGTGAGGAGCATTCGTTGGACGGGCGATGTCGGGGAGCCGAAGTGAGCTAAAATTGCCGTCGAGACATTGTAGGGGAGGTTGCCGATGAGGATGACCCTTTTCCCGGAGCAAAGGCGGCGGAGATCAAACTCCAGAGCGTCGCATTCCACCACGCGGACGCGGGGATCGTCGCAGTATTTTTCGTCCAGGTAAAATGCGAGAGTCGAATCTTTTTCGAGGAGGAGGATTTCTCCTGCGGGTGATTCGACCAAATGTTCGGTGAGTGCGCCGAGGCCGGGACCGACTTCGACGACGAGGTCGCCGCTTTCGATTTTCAGGTGTTTGACGAGTGATGCCGCGAAGCTTTTTTCCAGCAAGAAGTTTTGTCCGAGACTCCGTTTTGGTTCGTGGTCGAGTTCCGC
>DYNR01000197.1 GCA_020720945.1 Chthoniobacter flavus
CAATCTGCAATCTCCAATTCCTCCCCACTTTTTCTTTCTTTCTTCCCGGCAAAATGCTAGCACTTCCCTCCTCTGCCGCAATGGACTTCTTACAAACTGCTCGCCCGCTTTTTGTCTTTTTACCCCGGCAAAACGAACTGCGATGACCGAATATTCTAACGCTCCTTTTGACTCCCTTTTTTTTCCTCTTCTCGAAGAACTGGAATCGAAACACTTGCGCCGCTCTCTCCGCCTGCTGGAAACCCCGCAAGGCCCATCCGTCTCGCTCGCGGGCAAAAACCTCCTGAACTTTTCGTCCAATGATTATCTCGGCCTAGCCACCGCACCGGAACTGCTCGCAAGTTTCCAAGATGCCGCCGCCACCTACGGAGTTGGCTCAGGTGCTTCGCGCCTGATTTCTGGCACTCTCCCCCCGCACGCCGAATTGGAAACAACCCTGGCATCCTTCAAAAAAACCGAAGCGGCCCTCGCCTTTTCCTGCGGCTACGCAACCGCCCTCGGCACGATCCCCGCCATCGTCCAACAAAACGATGTGGTCATCCTCGACAAACTTTCCCACGCTTGCTTGGTCGATGGCTCCCGACTCAGCGGCGCATCCCTCCGCGTTTTCCCGCACAACGATACGGAAAAACTCGAATCCCATCTCCGCTGGGCGAGAGAAAAATTCCCCTCCGCCCGCATCCTCGTCATCACGGAATCGGTTTTCAGCATGGATGGCGACTTGTCTCCCCTGAAAGAAATCGCGGACATCAAAGACCGCTACGGGGCTTGGTTGATGGTGGACGAAGCCCACGGTATCGGTGTCGTAGGAAAGGAAGGGCGCGGCTTGGTGGATGCCCTAGACCTCGGCGAGCGCGTGGAAATCCAAATGGGAACGCTCGGAAAAGCCTTAGGCTCGGCGGGCGGATACATCGCCGGCAGCCGCACCCTGATCGACTGGCTGATCAACCGTTGCCGGAGTTTTATCTTTTCTACCTCGCCCCCACCCGCCTCCGCCGCCGCCTCGACCGCCGCCCTCCGCCTGCTCCAATCCCCGCAAGGAATCGCCCGCGTCCGCTCTTTGCACGAAAACCTCGCGGCACTTTCTCGCCTCTGCCCGTCTCGTATCCCCGCCCCCCCACCTTCGGCGATCCTCCCGATTCTTCTGGGAAAAGAAGAAACCGCACTCGCCGCCACCGCAAAACTTGCCGAGGAAGGATTCTTCGTCCCCGCTGTCCGTTTCCCCACCGTCCCAAAAAACAGCGCACGCCTCCGACTGACCGTGACAGCATCGCACTCACACCAGCACCTCGCAGATTTGGCGGCAGCCCTCAACCGCATCCTCTGATTTTTCAGCGCATGAAAAAATCCAAAAAAAAAGACGCAGATGCCTCTCGGACAACAAGTTCCAAACCAACAAACCATTGCGTCCCGCCTTCCCTAGCCGCGGTTCTTGAAAAAATCTCTTCGGCTCCCGAAGCTGCGGAACTCCTTTCGTCCTGGAAAAAAGGAACCCCTATCGTCTGGAACGAAGTGGCTCCTCCTGCCATCGGTTTCGTGTGCGCCCTGCTTGCTTCCACCTCCCCTCGCCCCGTCTGTTTCGTTTGCCAAGATGCGCGCGCCCAAGAAAAAATCGGCGACGATTTGCTGGCGTGGTCTCCTGCCGGAGCGATTTTTCCAGAACTCGCAATGGCGGTCATCGAAGGTGCCCTGCCCGACCCGGAAACCCTGGCGGAACGCTTCGCCGTGCTCTGCGACATGGCATCCACCTCCCCTCCCCCGTGGGTCTTGTTTTCTCTCCACCAACTCGACGAGCCGATGCCGCCCCCAGAAACGGTCTCCCGCAAAACGCTCACCCTCACCGTCGGACAAGAAACCGCCCCGGAATCAATCCAAGAAACCCTGTCCTCGTGGAGCTACGAGCTTGTCCCCCAAGTGTTTCGCCGCGGGCAGATGGCACGCCGCGGCGGTATCCTCGATGTCTATTCGTGGCAAAGCTCCTTGCCCTTCCGCATCGAGTTCTTCGATACGGTCATCGAATCGGTCCGCTCGTTCGACCCCGAACAGCAACTTTCCGTCAACCGCCTCGAATCCGCCAGCATCCTGGCACCCCCATCCCCCACAAAAAAAACGGGCATCTCTTCTTGGATCGAAGGGTTTTCCCTAGTTTATATCGACGCAAAACCCCTTCTCCACCAAAAGGTTTCCTCCGTTTCTTCCTCCCTCGACCCCGACGCCCTCCAGCCGTTGGCTTTCCGCGAATTTTCTGGCGCAACCTTTTCCGCCGGCGATTTTTTGATGGACGAAATCCGCCGCCGCTTGTTTTTTGAAGCCGTTTCGAATTGGCTGAACGATGGCTGGACGGTCGCTTTGTTCTGCGACAACGAGGGAGAGCACGAACGCTTTTCCGAACTTGCCCGCGACAACGGCACCGATGCCTCGGGCGTGTTGCCTTGCTGCGGCAACCAGACAAACAGCTTTGTTTGCCCCGGGGCAAAACTCGCCGTTTTGACGGACTCGGACATCTTCGGGCGTTCGACCATCCACCGCATCCGCAGGCTGGCAAACCGCCGCGACGGACTCCTCGCCGCAAGGGCGGCGGACGACCTCGCCTCATTCTCCGAAGGCGATTTCGTCGTCCACACCGAACACGGCATCGCAGTTTTTCACGGCGTGCAAAAAATAGCGGGGGTCTCCGGTTCCGTCCTTGTCTTGGAATTCGCCAACGATTCCCGCCTCTATGTCCCCGAAGAAGACGCATGGCAAATATCCCGCTACATCGGCCTCGGAAAAAAACACCCCGAGCTCTCCTCCCTCAGTTCGGAAAAATGGGACAAGGCGAAAAGCAAAACCAGCCAAGCCATCTTCCTCTACGCCAAACAGATGCTCCGCCTGCAAGCGGAACGGGAAACTTCTTCCGGCTTCGCCTTTCTCCCCGACAACCGCTGGCAAAAGGACTTTGAAAACGCTTTCCCTTTCCAGGAAACCCCCGACCAAGCCAAAGCCATCCACGCCACAAAAACGGACATGGAAGACTCCCTCCCCATGGACCGCCTCATCTGCGGCGATGTCGGCTTCGGAAAAACGGAGGTCGCCATCCGCGCCGCTTTCAAAGCGGTGATGGGCGGCAAACAGGCTGCTTTCCTCGCCCCGACCACCGTCCTGGCCCAACAGCACTTTCAAACCTTGAAGGAACGGATGAGCGACTACCCCGTCCGCATCGAAATCCTCAACCGCTACCGCACCGCATCCGAGCAACTCGCCGTCGTCCGCGCCCTCGCAGCAGGTTCCATCGACATCCTGGTGGGAACCCACCGCATCATCTCCAAGGATGTCATTTGGAAGGACTTAGGACTTCTCATCGTGGACGAAGAACAACGCTTCGGCGTGAAACAAAAAGACCTCCTCAAAGAACGCTTCCGCACGGTCGATGTCCTCACCCTCTCGGCGACCCCAATCCCCCGCACCCTCTACTTGGCTCTCATGGGTGCCCGCGATATGTCGGTCATTGAGACCCCTCCACCAAACCGCCAACCGGTCGAAACGCTCATCTGCGGCTACGATGAACGCATCATCCGCGACGCCGTCCGCAAGGAAATCGAACGCGGCGGCCAAGTTTACCTCCTCCACAACCGCGTGGCGACCATCGAAAAACTCGCATCGCGCGTCCGCGACCTCGTCCCCGAAGCCCGCGTGGAACACGGGCACGGACAAATGGAGCAAGGCGAGCTAGAGGATGTCATGGAACGCTTTGTCGCAGGAAAAACCGATGTCCTCGTTTCCACCACAATCATCGAAAGCGGCCTGGATATCCCGAACGCAAACACCATCATCATCGACCGCGCCGACATGTTTGGGCTGGCCGACCTTTACCAGCTCCGCGGACGCGTTGGCCGTTCTGGCACAAAGGCTTACGCTTACCTTCTCATCCCCCGTTCCCTCGTTTCTGCCGGTGGCGCGCAAAAACGCATCGCGGCAATCCAACAGTATTCCCAACTCGGTGCCGGCTTCAAAATCGCCATGCGCGACCTAGAAATCCGCGGTGCTGGAAACATCCTCGGCACGGCCCAAAGCGGCCACATCATCACCGTAGGCTTCGACCTTTACTGCAAAATGCTCCGCTCCGCCGTCAAAAAAATCCAAGGCGACCAAAACGCGGAAAAAAAATGGAGTTTCCTGCAACTCGATTTCCTTTGCACGAGCGAAGGGGAATCCGTCTCTTCCCTCCCAAACAAAACGCCCGCCTTCCTCCCCTCCTCTTTCGTCCAAGACCCCCAAACGAGAATCGAAGCCTACCGGAAGCTCAACGAGGCGGATTCACCTTCCGACCTCGACCGTCTGGCTTCCGAATGGAAAGACCGCTTCGGTCCCCTTCCCGCCGCCGCAAAAAACCTCCTCCTCGCATCGAAAATCCGGATGGAAGGCGGCACCAGAAAAATTTCCCGCATCGAGACAAAGGAGGAGAAGCTAATCCTCGCGCGAAAAGGGGACTACCTTTTATTGGGGACAAAATTCCCCCGGCTCAAAAGCACCACGCCGGAAGCCAAACTGCAAGAAATCCTCGCTTTCGTTCGCTCGCTGTAACAGGCAAACGGACAA
>DYNR01000476.1 GCA_020720945.1 Chthoniobacter flavus
TTTTGTATGAATGACCTTCTTCTACCTCTGTTGGTTACGGGATCGCTGGGGGCGCTGATCGGGTTGGAGCGGCAGTGGGAAAGCCAGTCCGAGGACCCTGTCCGGGAGGCGACGGTGGGGGTTCGCACTTTTACATTTTGGGCGTTGTTGGGGGCGGTGTGCGCATTTTTGTCGGCGAACGGGCATCCCCATGTTTTTTTGTTTGGGCTGTTTGCGTTGGCTGGGTGGCTCGGGATTTTTTTGTATTTTGCCAGCAAGGAGCAGGTGGGTTCGGGATTCACGACGGCGGCGACGGGGTTGTTGACTTATTTGCTCGGTGGGCTTGTGGTGGCGGGGGAGGCCAGGACGGCGCTGGTGGTGACGGTTGTCACGATTTTACTGTTGGCGAGCAAGCCGACATTGCACCAGATCTCCCGCAAATTTACGGCGGAAGACGCGCGGATGGCGTTGCAGTTTTTGGCGGTGACAGGGGCGGTTTTGCCGCTGGTTCCCGACCAGGATTTTGGTCCGATGGGGGCATTCAATCCCCGCTCCGTCTGGCTGATGGTCGTGATGGTTTCGGGGTTGGGTTTTTTGGGTTATATCGCGGTGCGTTTGCTTGGGGCAAGCAGGGGAATCGCGTTGACGGGGTTGGCGGGAGGATTGGCATCCAGCACGGCGACGACGCTGAGCATGAGCAAGATGAGCAAGGAGAGACCCGAGTTGGCCAAGGATTGCACTCTCGCGTTGATCGTCGCTTGCACGATCATGCTCTGGCGGGTGGAAGTGCTTGTGCTGGCGATAAGCCCCGAGTTGGCGGGGCATTTGTTTTGGGCGTTTTTTGCGATGAGCATTCCGGGGGCGATTTTTGCGGGGTGGCATTTTTTGCGCGGGCGGGGAGATTCGCCCGCGGAAGGCGAGTATAAAAACCCGTTGAGTTTGAAGGTCGCGTTGCAGTTTGGATTGCTTTATGCGGTGGTGGTTCTGGTCGTGAAATACGCGGCGGCGCAGTTTGGCGGGGCGGGAATTTTGGTTGTCAGTTTTCTTTCTGGATTGACGGATTTGGATGCGATCGCGCTTTCTTTGTCCAATTTTTTCCGGGATTCCCAAGTGGGTTTTTCCGTTGCGGCGCAAGGGGTTGTGCTGGCGGCGGTCGCTAATTCCCTGATGAAGGCGGTCTTGGCAGCGATGTTGGGGGCGCCCGAGTTGAGGGGGTTGACGGCATGGGTTTTGGGGGCGACTTCCGCGATTGGAACGGGTGCTATTTTTTTCTTCAGGTGACGGTTTTTTCCGGGTAGGTTCCCGTGTATGACCGAGAAAAAA
>DYNR01000198.1 GCA_020720945.1 Chthoniobacter flavus
CATGAATTTCTCTTTTCCATCCAAAGTTTTCTCTTTTGTCTTTGCGAAATGCGCCCTTCTTCTTTTCGTTTGCGCCCCTTTTTTTCAAGCGGCAGGAAATACTGGGCTTACGGCAGAAGAATTGATTTTGAAAGCTCGTGCGGCAGCCGTGCGAGGGGAATGGAAAGACGCGGCGACTCTTTACGCAGAGTTTTTTGACGGCTACGGAACCGCGAAGGAAATCGCTCCCCTCTTGCCGGGACTGCGCCACGAATACGCCACGGCACTGATCCACACGAAAAATTTTTCCGCCGCTCTCCCCCTCGTCGAACGCTGCCTAGAAGAAAAAAATATCCCGCCATCCCGCCTTGCGGAATTAAAATTTTGGAAAGCCTTTTGCCAAGTCCGCGAAGGGCAGTTCGGCAAATCCCGTTCCTCTTTCGAAAGTTTCATGGATTTATTCCCGGACCCCAAAACAAAAAACCCGCTCTGGATGAAACAAAACCCGATGGCATCGAAGGTTCCGGACGCCACGCTCATGGTAGGAGCATCTTTCCTCATGGAAGGAAAAAACGCGGAGGGCTTTGCCTACCTAGAAAATAAAAAAGCGCAACTCCACGAGACCAAGGCGGCGCAAGCGACCCTCCTGCAACTGCAATCCCTGGCGGAAACGGGAAAAACAGACAGCCTCCGCACCGCTCTTCCGCTCCTGTCTTCCGCCCATGCGGAAAACGCCTCGCAACCCCAGGTTGCCGCCCTGCACCTCCTGTCTCTTCGCATCGGTAACTTGTTCTACGAAAACGAACTATACAGAGAAGCTCTCCTCTGTTTCCAAAAAGTTTGGACGCGGGAACGCATCGTTAAACACCAGCAATCCCGCCTGGAATCTTTGGAAGAACGCCTGGAAAAATTAAACGCTCTCCCAAACTCCGACCTGTTTGAAAAAATAGAAATCCGCCAAACTTCAGAAAAAATCCGGAAGGAAATCGCTTCCCTCGACGCGATGCCGGACTTTGACCCCTCCTTGCGCCTCCGTGTCGCTTCGGCCTTCCAGTCCATGGGACGCTACCGGGAAGCCGCCCTCGTCTTGCAAGAAATCACCGACCGCTTCCCCGAGGAAACATGGTCGGAAAACGCCCTGCTCTCGCTGGCCCGAAACTGGCACGCCGCAGGGCGTTGGGAGGATTGCATCCATGCTGCCTCCCGTTTCGAAACCCTCTTCCCTCATTCGGAAAAAAAATCTTCCGCCCTCTACCTCGCGGGCATCGCGGAACAAAAATCCCTCCGCTACGAAAAAGCGATTGCGGCTTTCAAAAAAATCTCGTCCGAACACCCGAAATCGGAGCTTTCCCCCCGCGCCTCTTTCATGGAAGCCTTCACTCTTTTGCTCGCAGAAAAACCTGGCGAAGCGACCCCGCTCTTCGACGGGTTTCTGAAAAAATACCCGAAACACGATCTGGCGGAAAACGCTCTTTATTGGAAAGCAATGTCCCTGTCGCTCTCGGATAAAATGGCTCCGGCACGAGAAGCCTTCTCGGAGTTCTTGAAAAAATATCCTTCGGGAGAACTCTCCGGCAGCGCGAAGTTCCGCATGGCCTATTGCGCCCAATCGGCGATGGATTTTCCCGTCGCCATCCGCGAACTCGAAGCGTTTTTGCAAAACCACCCCGGCCACGAAAATGAGGGGGAAGCCCTTCTGCTTCTAGGAGATGCGTTGATGAACGAAGGCGAAATGGAAAAAGGCATCGACGCATTTGCCCGCATCCCGCCAGAAAACACCCGCTTCTTTGAGGAGGGGTGGTTCAAAACGGGCACCGCACTTAAAAAAATGGAGGAGTTCGCGAGGTTCCGGGAAAAAATGCTGCTTTTCTGCGAGTCTTACCCCAACAGCCCCCGGGTGGCGGAAGCCCTCTTTCACGCGGGATGGGTCCTCCGCAAAGAAGGCGATACCGACTCGGCACGGCGCGTTTACTGGGACGCGATCACCGCTCACGGAAACAACCCCGAAGCGGCTGCCATAGAAGATTTGCTCTCCACCTTGCCGCGCCTCTACCCCGGCGAAACCGAAACAAAAAACCTCCTCCAAAAACTCCGCATCTCCCGCATCGAAACAAAAAAAGAACACTCCGTTTTGCGGGTGCGCCTCTTGTGGGCTGAAGCCAACGCACAAAAAAAACGGGACCCCGAATCCTCCCGCCTCCTGCTCCTGCAAGCCGCCCGCGAAGCCACGCCGCAAACAACGAATCCCCGCCTCCTGGCAGACTTCGCCAACGCGCGAAAAGAAATTGGCGACTCCTCTGGCGCAGAAACCCTGTTTCGGGAATTGCTAAAATGGCATCCCCGCTCCCCCCAAAAAGACCAGGCTTACGCATTTTTGGGCGAGGCAGAACTCGGTCGAAGCAAGCCGGAAAACGCGCAAAACTTTTTCCTCCGCTTCGAAAAAGAATGTCCGGGCAGCCCTCTCGCCGGAAAAGTCCTCCTCGCAAAATCAAAAATCGAACAGCGGTCGAAGCGCCCAGAAGACGCAAAAAACACCCTCAACAAATTGCTTTCAGAAAGCGCGATCCAGGCCCGCGACAAAGCGGAAGCCCTCTTCCGTCTCGGAGAAATTTTTATGGAAGAAGGGAAGCCCCATCTCGCGATCCCTTACTTTCAACGCATCTATGTCGTTCACGGAAAACATCTTCCCTTTGTCGCAGAGTCCTACCTTCTCAGCGCGGAAGCGTTTGCCGCAACCCGCGAAACGGAAGCCTCCCAAAAAACTTACGCCGAACTGATGGCGCGCCCCGAACTCGTGAAACTGCTGGGCGAAGACCGCATCTTTCAGAGCATGAAAAAATCGAACATCTCTCTCCCTTCCTCCAACGGATGAAAACACAAAAACTCAAACCCCGGCGGATTCCCTTGAACGCTACCCCTTTTTTTCTTTTCTTGGCTCTTTTCCTCCCCTCTCTTCCCGCAACTTTTGCGGCAGAGGCTCCCGTCCCCCCGCTCGCCGAACCCGTCATCCTTTACCTGAAAGACCGCACCTACCAACCGGGCAGACTCCTTTCCTTAGACCCCCTTTTCTGCCGCGCGGAAATCGATTTGGCGGAAGGAAAAGCAAAAGCTGCCATCGCGGTTCCCAAGCAGGAACTCCTCTGGATCGAATTTCCCGAAGCGGAAAAACTCTACGAAAAAATGACAGGAACCGGGGACTTGCTCGCCTGCGCGAACCTCTGGGGAAAATGGAAAAACTTTCTTTCCGCCCCCCGCTCCCCCGCCGCAAAATTCGGGCTCCAATACGCCTCCCTTCTCTCTTCCAGCGGCAACTCCCTCCTGGAACAACGCGCTGCGGAAATCTGCGCCCAAATCGAAAAAGAATCTTGGGACACCGCCGCCCGCGCCGAGGCCCGCCGCGGCCGCTTGCGCGCATGGATCGCCACGGGCAACGCCGCCGCCGCGGTCGCCGAAGCCGAAGAAATCGCCGCTTCCTCGGAAGACCCCCAACTGCTCATCGAAGCAAAATGGATATTGGCGTTTTCCTCCGCAAAAGACCTGGACCAATTCCTCGCAAACAACCCGAAATGGAAGGACGACCCTTTTGCTGCCCCCAAAAAAAACGCCCTTTTCGAAACGGCGATCGATGGCTTTCTTTACCCCTTTTTGTTTTTTGGCTCGGAAGCAACCCCTTCTGCTAGAGGATTATGGAATGCCGCAGAACTTTGTGCCGCCTGCGGCGAAGACCGCATGGCAAAAGATTTTTGCGACGACCTCCTCGGCATCTACCCGGAAACATCCTACGCGGGCAAAGCACGCGATTTTTTGGTTTCCCGCCAGCGGCAATAAAAAAACCTGAATCCGTGAGATCAACGCAAAACAGTTATCACGCAGATTCAGGGAAAAATCCTTTCTCGCAACCTGCCGCAAAATTTGGAAAATACCCCCCATGACCTCCTGTTACCAAACTCGCTACGAAGATATCCTCGCGCGGATCGCCTCCTCCGCTTCGCTCGCCGGACGCCCCCAAGACTCCGTGAAACTCGTTGCCGTGAGCAAACGGCACGGGCCGGAAGCGGTTTGCTCACTTGCATCCTTGGGGCACAACCTTTTCGGAGAAAGCCGCCTGCAAGAAGCCGCTGCAAAAATCCCGCTATGCCCAAGCCGCCTAGAATGGCACTTCATCGGGCACTTGCAAAAAAATAAAATCCGCAAAACCCTTCCCCTGTTCTCTTGCTTGCACGGCGTTGACAGTTTGGAGCTAGCTTCGGAAATCGCGAGAATCGCCGGGGAGGACGGCCTTCGCCCCCGCCTCTTGCTAGAGGTCAATACTTCTGGAGAAGCGAGCAAATTCGGCTTTTCTCCCGATGCGCTCCGCCGAGATTTTCCCGCCCTTTTGGAATTGCCCCGCCTAGAAATCCACGGCTTGATGACGATGGCACCCGCCGTCCCAAAACCAGAAATGGCGCGCCCTTATTTTGCCCGCTTGCGGGAATTCCGGGACTCCCTAGAAACCGAGTTTTCGCTGAAACTTCCCGAGCTTTCCATGGGGATGAGCCATGATTTCGAACCGGCTATCCTTGAAGGCGCGACCTTCGTCCG
>DYNR01000477.1 GCA_020720945.1 Chthoniobacter flavus
AACCGACAAAAAACCGCAAGGCTATTCCACGCTTTCGCTCGCCTCTGCCCTCCAGTTTTTCCACCGAAAAAATGCCCTTTTCGTAGATGCTCGAGAAAAGCGATACTTCGACTACGGGCATATCGAGGGTGCGATGCATTTGCCCTTGGAGAATCTGGGTGAGCCTCCGCCCGAATTGCTCGCACGCCTCCAAGAAAAACCGAACATCGTCCTCTACTGCAACGGCTCTGGATGCGGCAGTGTGTATGCGGCGGCTAAACGCCTCTCCGACTACGGGATAAAGAATCTTTTCGTTTATTCTGAGGGTTGGCCAGAATGGAAGGCCGCACGCCAGCCTATGACGATGAGCGAGGCAATGAAAAAGGACATCGAAGAAGAATGGAACCCGCAGCAAATTCCAGAGGAGGAATTATGATCGCACGACGGATGGCCTTGCTCTGTGCATGGATCGTAGGGACGGTTTTGCTGATTGCAGCATTCACGAAAATAGGGGACTGGAAAACCTTTGGGCATTCGCTGGAAGCGGTGCCTTTCTTGCCTCGATGGGGGGCAGCGTTTCTCTTGTTTTGGATTCCCTCTCTGGAACTGACACTGGGGTTGTGCTTGCTGGCGGGAGTTTACCGATACGAAGCGAGTGTCCTCTCTCTTCTCCTCTTTGCAGTTTTCACCGGATGGCTGATCTATGCTGCCTTGCATCCAGAAATCCATGCTACGGGAACAGGCTGCGGGTGCATGAAACTCACCGTTATCCCTCAAGTGGCAGATTTGAGCGGCTGGAAAGCGGTCGGGCGCAATATCTTGTTGCTGGGAATGTGTGCAGCGTTGCTTTTTGCCGGAAACAAAACAAAGAGGATCGAGTGAGATAAGCGATGCCTGCATTCCTCCCCAGAAAAAAACACCTTTTGCCATGACTTATTTTTATCAGGGGCAAGAACGGTTCCGCTGCTTTTTTGATTCTCCCAACGAGTGCGCCACGGTTTTAGCGATGGGTTTGTGTTTCGTTGCGGCAATTCTCTCAGGAAAAGCACGCCAAGCTTTTTTCACTTTGAAGGAAAAATGGGGCATCCTTCTCCTCACTGCTGGGCTATTCATAGGAGTTTTAGCTCTTGCTCAGACTTATTCGCGAGGTGGTTGGGTGGCGTTCTCTGCTGGATTGTCCGCATTGTTCCTTTTGTTTGCCTTTGGAAAAAATTCCCACGCAAATCCCCGGAGAACTCTGTTCGTGATTTTGGGTGTTTTCATCGTTTTCTTTGGAACTTTATTGGCGCAACCGCAGGGATGCTCCCGCATTGCTTCG
>DYNR01000199.1:0-2729 GCA_020720945.1 Chthoniobacter flavus
TTCACAAATAACAGGATCAAAGATGCGAAGTCATTTTGTAGTCAGCCAAGGCGCATACCCTCTGTGGTCTGTAACTGAGACGCAACGCAGGATGGCTGCAAAAGGACAAGCAGATTTTGTTTCTGTTATTTGTGAACAGCTCCTAAATAAGCATTCCGGAGTATGCTCCCCCGATTCCTTCAGGACTTCAAGTCTTTTTTTGAAACAAAAAGGCCGCCGAAACCCTGTTTTTTCGGGAAGCTTTCGAGAAAAACAAAAAACGCGAACCCCGCGCGAAGATTTAGTTTTACAAGACGCGGAAAATTGCGATTCTCTTGGGCTTGCCCCACACTGGACATCACGCTGAATTTTAATTTGTTTTAATGATCGATTCACCTAGAGATTTGTTTTTGAAGTGCCGCGAATACCGGGATTCCTACGATGCGCGTGCACAAGGTTTTTATCCGTATTTTCGCAGCATCGAGGGGACGCGCGGCAACCATGTGATTTGCGGAGGAGAAGAAAAAATCATGATCGGGTCGAACAACTACCTCGGTCTAGCGCACGACCCTCGGGTGGTCGAAGCCGCGTGCCAAGCAACGAGAGAATACGGTTCGGGTTGCACGGGGTCGCGCCTGCTAAACGGTAGCCTGCGAATCCACGAAGAACTGGAAGAAGCTCTCGCCGCATTTTTAGACAGGGAAGCCGTCCTGCTTTTTTCGACGGGATTTTTTGCGAACCAAGGCGCGCTTTCCGCATTGACGGAAGAAGGGGATGTAATCCTTTGCGACCGCGAAAACCACGCCAGCATCATCGACGGTTGCGCCTTTGCTCCAGCCAAGTTAATCCCCTTCCGCCACAACGCTCCCGAGTCCTTGGAAAACCGTCTCAAACGGGTGGACCCCGCCGCCGGTCGCCTCCTCGCCGTCGATGGTGTTTTCAGCATGTCGGGCGATTTGGTCAACCTGCCCCCAATGGTGGAAATCGCAAAAAAACACCACTGCCGAGTCTATGTGGACGAAGCCCATTCCCTCGGCGTTTTGGGACCAAACGGCAGAGGCTCCGTCCATCACTTCGGGCTAAACAAGGAAGTCGATGTCGTCATGGGAACTTTCTCGAAATCGCTGGGCTCTATGGGTGGCTTCATCGCGGGCGACGGCGAAATGATCGAATACCTGCGCCACCGCGCCCGCTGCCTGATCTTCACCGCGTCGCTGGCACCAGCAGTGACGGGGGGCGTGCTAAAAGCCTTGCAGATCATGCAAGAAGAACCCGAACGCCTCGACGCGCTTTGGCGCAATACCCGCAAAATGCACGAAGGCTTCCTCTCCATGGGCTTCAAAATCGGAACGACGAAATCCCCCATCGTCCCGATCTTGATCGGAAGCGAACGCGGCTCCTTCCAATTTGCGCAACGCCTTTTCGAAGAAGGGGTTTTTGCGACACCCGCCATTTATCCCGCCGTGAAATACGGGGAGGCCATCGTCCGCACCAGCTACATGGCGACCCACAGCGAAGAAGACTTAAACCGCGTCTTGGAAGTTTTTGGAAAATTAGCAAAAGAACTAGGAACCTTCGATGACCCCGCTTACGCGAACCCCGGCCGCAGAAAAAATGTTTTCGATTTCCGTTTGTCAGAACAAGGCCGAGAGGCTGCTGTTCGAAACAATCCCGGAACGAATCCATAAGGACGAAGCAAACTTCGTCCCGCCTTTCCCAGGCGCAGTCGCAAAGTTTCTCGACCCCGCCTCGGAGTTCCAGCGGATGCACGGCATCATCCGCCCCTTCGTCGCATGGAAAAACGGGAACCCCGTCGGCAGGGTCGCTGCAATCCTCAACCGCTCCCACAACTTTTACCAAAAAGACAAAACGGGCTTCTTCGGTTTTTTCGATTGCATCGAGGATAAAGAGATCGCCCGCGCCCTTTTCGACGCCGCTTCAGATTGGCTGAAAGAAAACGGTTGTGACTGCGCCAGAGGCCCTTACAACCCTTCTATCAACGACGAATGCGGGGTTATCGTGGAAGGCTTCGACCTCCCCCCCCATGTCGGGACTCCGTGGAACCCGAGCTACTACGAACCTCTTTTGCTCGATGCCGGTTTCGCCCGCACCCGCGAAATGGTCGCCTTCATGCTCGACACCACCAAACCCTCCCCCCCGCGCGTAAAAAAAATTCTCGACCGCATCAACCGCCGGTCCAAGATGCAGCACCGCCACATCAAGATCGGGCAACTCGAAGAAGAGCTAGAAATCCTCCAGTTCCTTTACAACAGCACGCTAGACCGCAACTGGGGCTTCGTTCCGATCACCTACCTCGACCTCTTCCAGTCGGCGGAAGAATTCCGCCATGTCGTCGATCCCGCCACCATCCTTTTCGTTTTAGACCGCGGACGCCCCGCCGCCTTCTGCGCGATGTTCTGCAATGTGAACGAAATTTTGGCATCCACCCGCAAACTCCCCCGCTGGCTCCGCTTGCCCGCAATCCTCTGGAAACTCAAAACCTACCGGTACAAATCGACCCGCCTCGCCATCCTGGGAGTCGCCCCAGAATTCCGCGACCAAGGATTGAGCGCATGGCTCTGCGGCGAAGAAATGCGCCTTTCCAACGAACGCTACCCGTCGATAGACATTTCTTGGATCGAAGCCAACAACAAGGAAATCATAATGAACTCGGAACTGATGGGCGCAAAATGCTACCGCCGCTTCGCAATCTTCGAAAAACCCTTGGGCGACAACGAGAAGCAAACGGC
>DYNR01000199.1:2829-4541 GCA_020720945.1 Chthoniobacter flavus
TGAACCTCAATCGTTTTCCGCATCGCGGACGCTCTCGAAAAGATTCAAATCCCATGCGACCAAGTCGCGGCGCACCGCATCCACACGATGCCGCGGAAGCTGCATCGCCAAATCTTCGCCATTCAATATCCCCGTGATGCCCCCCGGCGTTTCACCCAAATGCCCGAGCGTGTGCCACGCGAGGATCGCCGCCCCGACCGCCGTCGGATAAGAAATATAAGTCGCTCCCGCATAAGGTGTTCCAAGAAGACCCTGGTAATTCAGAAAACTCAGCCCGACCGTTTCGATGCTGGTTTGCTTCTCGTTGCGGACAAACTCGCTGACCCGGATTTCTGTCGCGGCGCAAAAATGCGCCCTCCGGATGACACCGGAACGCAAGTAATCCTCGATGCGGCGCGGCTGTTTCATCCCCGGCATGACGGCTCTCACGACCGCCTCTACAGTCAGCTCCGGGTTGCCATCGACGCGCTCTTTGGACAGCAGGTTGAGCTGGTGCAACGCCTTGATCAACTCGACTTCCGAACCGCTCGTAAAAATGCCGATCGACTCGATTTCCGGAAAAGAGCGGTGAAGGGAAAGCAACTCTTCTTGGTAAAGCGGATACTGCCTCCACGGACGAATTTCGTGCGGGAAAGTGTATTCACGCGTGCCGCTAAAAGGCGGGAGCACCACCATCCTGCCGTCACGGAGTTGTCGAGGATTTTGCGAAAGCTCTTCGAGCGCAACGCTCGGCGCCCACGAAAAAATAACCGCATCCGCATCGATGTCTTCGAGCAGATAAATATCGATGGATTCGATTTCTAAGCTCTTGCGCCCCGTGCTGCGGAGGTAGTGGATATGCTCGCCAATCAGAAAATTCGTCACGCCGGGAGACACACCCATATTGATCATCCCCGCCAATTTTTTTTCTTTCAGTGCCGCATCGAACCGGGATTGGGCAAAAGAAAAAGAGCGCGAGGTTTCTTCGTCATACATCTCCGAAGCCAAGTCCAAAGTGTGCGCCCCGATTTTTAATCCTAGCTCGATGATCGGGCAATTGAACCGGGGCAATGCCGCATTGACCAACAGGGTCGCCCCTTTAAGAGAAGATGCGTAAGGTTCCTGGAGAGCAAAAATTTTTTCAAAGTCCGAAACCCCGATCAACTCGACACGGTGGGTGAGCGATTCGGCATGAAACAACGCATCCTTCGCCGTAGTCGGATCGATAGAAAAAACGCGGAACTTGATTGGGATCTCGTCCCTTTCCGCAAGTTCGGCAAGGCAGATCAAAAGCCCCGAACCAACGGCCCCGAGACCAAAAAAAACAACTTCTATTGTCGGGGGGGACTGGGTGTAAGTGGCTGCATTCATAATGACTTGGGGCGATTTGCAACCGGCGAACAGCGAAAGCAGTTTCCGGTTGGATTCCTCCCGTCCCTGCCAGTTTATGCCCGAAACAGGAATGCGGTCAAGCCGCAAGAACAAACCAAAATCCTCGCGTGATTTTATTCTTCTTGAGTCGCAAAGCTCCCTCGGAGGGCGCGCGATTTATCGCCGCTCTGAACGGGCAAATTTATTTTCCCGCCCTTGTATCGCAACTTCGTCTCCATCAACCAGATACCATCCCCCGCCAAAAACATCCCCGGCAAAATTCAGAAGCCAGAAGCCAGAATCGCGCGCAGCGCCTAGCCATCCCTTTTTCTCTTACCACTTTTCTCTCTTTCTCTTCCCCT
>DYNR01000478.1 GCA_020720945.1 Chthoniobacter flavus
CAATCCGAGTTGAAAAAGTCCGATTTTTCGGTTGCAAACTAACACAGTTGCTCCAAGGCGCTTTGCGACTCAAGAAGAAAGAAAGCGGAATAACTTCTCCCTTCGTTTTTAAATTACGCAAGGATTTGGGGTGACTGGAGCATCTTGCTCCGGTTTCTTCTCAAGCGGTATAACAGCATTTTCCTCTTCCCTTAACAAAAAAAAGACGGCTTTCGAAAAAGCCGCCTTTGTTTTGTAGAGTGATTAGGTTCGATTACTGATGGTGGTGGTGTTCGCCGCCGCAGCAACCCTGGCCGTCTTGATGGGCGGGAGCGTCGCCAGAAGGAGCATTTTCGCAGGTTTCTGGAGCCGATGCGTGGTGCTGCTCGCCGCCGTTGTTTTCGCCGTTGCAAGAGTGATCCCCGTTGCAGCAGGTGGGCGGGACGGGCGGGGTCATTGCGAGCAATTCGGCGAGCCTAGCTTTTTCAAAAGCCATCACATCCGCCAAAGTCGTGCTGTTGAGTTTTTCCTCGATTTGGGCGCGGGCGACTTTCCAAAATTCGTGCGTGGGGCAAGCGCGATCATCATCGCATTCCTTGAGTCCCATCAGGCACTTGCCGAGCCATTTTTTTCCATCGATGGCTTCGCTGATTTGCATCAGGGTGATATCTTTGGCGGGGCGGGAAAGCCAAGTTCCGCCTTTGATTCCCCTTCTTGATATTACGACTTTTGCGTCAGCCAAACGCTTTACCAACTTTGCCAGGTAAGCGGCAGGAACTTTTGCTTCCTCGGCGACTTCCCGCACGAGACGGGATTTCCCGTCGTCAGGGAAACAAGTTAGAGCTTGAATGGCATAACCGACACTTTGAGATAAACAGAGCATAATTTTTTTCCGATAGTCAGGGAAGAATACGGTTTTGCGTTTCCGATGCCAGCTTTTTTTTCGGTTTTTGCATTTTTGTTTTTTTCGGTTGAGTGTTGGGTCGTCGATGGGGTAGGGTGTGGCATGGTGTTTTCAATCTGCGTTCAGCTGGGATGCTCTTGCCAGCATTCTTTTGCTACCGCCGCTTTTTGCAAAACACGGTCTTTGCAGGCAACCTAAAACCTGAATCAGTGAGATAAATGCTGTGAATCTCTGCAATCAATTGGGCTGCAAAGACTTGGAAAAAACACGCAAAAGACCTCGTGTCCAGTCAATCATGAAAGGATGCATCGAACTTGTCTTTTTGATCCAGTGCTGCGTTGTCAGCCCGAAGGAGCTATACTGCAAACACCCTAAAAAACGACTTTACAAAAGCCAGAGTTCGAGTAAA
>DYNR01000200.1 GCA_020720945.1 Chthoniobacter flavus
TTCCTTTTTACTTCCCTCTTTGTATTTCCTTGTGATCTTTTGCGGCTATTCTTCCAATCCTTAGCCATGTGATAAATCTCAGCACTCCCAAAAATGCCCCGCAACCCCTACGGGAAATCTTTCGGTGCGTTGTTTGAATCGTTCTGTTACCTGAATCAGTGAGATAACTGCTGTGAATCTCTGCAATCAATTGGGCTGCAAAGGCTTGGAAAAAACACGCACAAGACCCAGGGGTATTCCTTGGTTTTTTCCAAACCCTTTCGCTCCAATGCCTTACAGAGCTTCTTTGCATTTATCTCACGGATTCAGGTGTTATTCAATCACTTGCAAATAGAAGCTTCGCTTATGCGGGGCTCGGGGGGGAGGTGGGCCAGTCGAGGCGGGGGAAGATGTCTGTGTCGATGGGGTCGCCTGACGAGCCTTGTTCGCGGGAGGCGGCGAAGCGGTGTGCGGCAACGAAAGCGATCATTGCGGCATTGTCCATCCTCATTCCATCAGGGGCAAACCGGATGTCCAAGCCCGCGGGTTTTGCGAGGGTGGAGAAGCGGCGTTTGAGAGCGCGGTTTGAGGCGACTCCTCCGCTGACCCCCAGCGTGCGGAGCCCGAGGGTTTCCAGGCAGCGGAGGGACTTTGTGACGAGGACATCGACGACGGCTTCGCGGAACGAAGCGCAGAGGTCGGCGCGGGCGCGTTCTGTTTCGATGGGCTGTTTTTCTAGGAGGTAGCGGACCGAAGTTTTGAGTCCGCTGAAGCTGAAGTTTGCGTCGTTCGAGTGGAGCATGCTGCGGGGGAAGCGGAATGCGGTGGGGTCGCCGTGTTCCGCAAGTTCGTCCACGATGGCACCGCCGGGGTAGGGGAGGCCTAAGAGTTTTGCGACTTTGTCGAAGGCTTCGCCTGCGGCGTCATCGCAAGTTTGGCCGACGATTTGGTAAGAGGAGAGGCCGTTGACCGAGACGAGGAGAGTGTGGCCGCCGCTGACGATTAGCCCGAGGTGGCGGGGGATTTGCGGTTCTCCAAAAAAAGGGGAGAGGAGGTGGCCTTCCATGTGGTTGACGGCGAAAAAAGGGCGGCGGGAACCGATGGCGAGCCCTTTGGCGTGGGAGAGGCCGACGAGCAAAGCGGGGGCGAGTCCGGGGCCGGCGGTTGCGGCGTAAGCGTCTATGCAGGAAGCGGATAAGTTTGTTTTTGCGAAGGCTTCGCGGAGGATGCGCGGGAGGTCGGCGAGGTGGTTGCGGGAGGCGACTTCGGGGACGACCCCCCCGTAGCGGGCGTGGATTTCGGCTTGGGAAGCGACTAGCGAGACACGGAGGTCGTCGAAGCCGACGAGGATCGCCACGGCGGTTTCGTCGCAAGAAGATTCGATGGCGAGGACGGTGGGGGTTCCGTTTTTCATGGCGTTCCCGGTTTTCGTTTTTTGAGGAGGAGGGCACCGCGGAGCATTTCTGCTGCGCGTTCGACTTGCGGGTCCTCCGGTTGGCGGGCATCGGCGGAGGGAGGCGGGGGATCCTGTTTTTGGCGGGAGCGGAGGATCCGTTTTTCGGTTTCGTGGGATTGGACGGAAGGGAGGTGGGGAGGGACGCCGACCCCGTGGATTTTTTGTCGGCTTGGGGTGAGGTAAGTGGCTGTGGTCAAGCGGATTGCGGTAGAGTTTTCCATGGCGGTGACGCTTTGGACCGAGCCTTTTCCGAAAGTGGTTTCGCCGAGCAAGACGGCGCGGCCCAAGTCTTTTAGTGCGCCAGCGACGATTTCCGCGCCGCTCGCGCTCGAAGCGTTGATGAGGATGGCGAGAGGGAGTTTGCGGTTTTTGCTGTTTTCGTGCGATGTGAGGAAAGAGGAAGAGGGGGAGCGTCCCGAGGTCGAGACGACTTCGGTGTTTGGCGGAAGGAACTGGGCGCAGACATCGATGGCGCTGCCCAAGAGTCCGCCGGGGTTGTAGCGGAGGTCGAGGACGAGAGCTTTTGCCCCTTCGGATTCCAGGCGGTCCAGGGCGTCGGAAAGCTCTTTTGCGGTGGGTTCGCTGAACTGGCTGATGCGGAGGTAACCGATTGTGGGGGAATCGGTTGTGGGGGAGGGGAGGACATGGGCATCGCGGACGCTTTTCACTTTGATGACGGCGCGTTGGACGGTGAAGTCTTGGAGTTTTTTCGAGGGGGGACGGAGGATGGTCAAGGTGACTTTTTCGCCGACATTGCCGCGGAGCATTTCTACGGCATCGGCGAGGGTCATCCTGTCGGTAGTTTTCCCGTTGATTTTGAGGATGCGGTCGCCGGGGAGGATGCCGGCTTCGAATGCGGGGGAGCCTTCCATGGGGGAGAGGACGGAGAGGGAGCTGCCGCGGAGCCCGACTTGGATGCCCAGGCCGCCGAACTCGCTTTTCGCGTCTTCTTGGAGGGATTTGAAAGAGGCGGAATCGAGGAACTGGCTGTGGGGGTCTAGCTCCGAAAGCATCCCGCTCAGGGCGCTGGAGATGAGTTTGTCGTAGCCCACTTTTTTTTCGTCCACATAGTCTTGGCGCACGAGCTGGATGGCGTTTGCTAGGACGCGGATATTTTCGTAGGCATCCTCTTCGGGTGCAGAGGATTGCGTAGGGGCGGCGAAGGCCTGGAAGCCTGCTGCGAGGACGGGGCACAGCAGGGCGAAGGCGCGGGGGATGCGGGCCGCGGGGCGCATGGGGTCAGCTTGTTTTCAGGACTTGGATGAAGGCTTCTTGGGGGATGTTGACCGAGCCGATGGCTTTCATCCGTTTTTTGCCTTCTTTTTGTTTTTCCAGCAATTTCCGTTTGCGGGTGATGTCGCCGCCGTAGCATTTAGCGGTGACATTTTTCCGCATGGCACTGACGGTTTCGCGGGCGACGATTTTTCCGCCGATGGCGGCTTGGATGGCGACTAGGTAGAGCTGTTTCGGGATGACATCCTTGAGTTTGAAGGCCAGGGCGCGTCCGCGGGATTCCGCTTTATCGCGGTGGACGATGCTCGAAAAAGCGTCCACGGGTTCGGCGTTGACGAGGATTTCCAGTTTCACGAGGTCGGCGGCGCGGTAGCCTGCGCTTTCGTAATCCATGGAGCCGTAGCCGCGGGTGAGGGTTTTGATTTTGTCGTGGAAGTCCACGAGGATTTCGTTGAGGGGGATGAGGGCGGTGATCATGACGCGGCGGGTGTCGATCGACTCCGTGTGGTCCACGGTGCCGCGTTTTTCCATCATGAGCTGCATCATGTCGCCGATGTTTTCGTTGGGGATCATGACGAAGCATTTGACGATGGGTTCGCGGATTTCCTCGATGACGCTCATGTCGGGGAGGTTGGCTGGGTTATCGACTTCCAGGCGTTCGCCGTTGGTGCGGATGACTTCGTAGATGACGCTCGGGTAGGTGGCGATGATGTCCATGTCGTATTCGCGGCGGAGGCGTTCCTGGATGATTTCCATGTGGAGGAGTCCGAGGAAGCCGCAGCGGAAGCCGAAGCCGAGGGCGATGGAGCTTTCGGGCTGGAAGACGAAGGCGGCGTCGTTGATCTGGAGTTTGCCCATGGCGGCTTTGAGGTGCTCGAAGTCCGCGGTGTTGATCGGGTAAATCCCGCTGAAGACCATGGGGTGGATTTCCTGGAAGCCCGGGAGAGCTTCGGTGGCCGGGCGTTTCGCGTCGGTCAGGGTGTCGCCGATTTTGATTTCGGCGGTGGTTTTGATATTTGCGATGAAGTAGCCGACATCCCCCGAGTGGAGCTTGGCTTGCGGGAACATTTTTGGGGTGAAGACGCCGACCTCTTTGATTTCGTAGTTCTTGTTGGTGGAGAGGAGTTTAACGGCTTGTCCTGGGGCGGCGCTGCCGCTGAAAATCCGCATGTAGCCGACGACGCCGCGGTAGCCGTCGAAGACGCTGTCGAAGACGAGGGCGCGGAGGGTGTCGTCGCGTTGTTTCGGCGGGGGGATGCGGGCGATGACCGCTTCCAGAATGTCTTCGATGCCGATGCCTGCTTTGGCGCTGCAAGGGATGGCATCTTCGCCGGGGATGGCGAGGAGGTCTTCGATCTGCTTGCGGACGGTTTCGACATCGGCGTTTGGGAGGTCGATTTTGTTGATGACGGGGATGATTACGAGGTCGTGTTTCGAAGCCAGGTGGACATTGGCAACTGTTTGCGCTTCAACGCCTTGGGCTGCATCCACGACGAGGATCGCGCCTTCGCAAGCGGCGAGGCTGCGGGAGACTTCATACGCAAAGTCCACATGGCCAGGGGTATCCAGCAAATTGAGGCGATAGTTTTTGCCGTCCTTCGCGTGGTATTTCATGGCGACGGGGTGGGATTTGATGGTGATGCCCCGCTCCCGTTCGAGGTCCATGGAATCCAGGAGCTGGTCTTGTTTTTCCCGTTCGGCGATCGTTCCCGTCGAATCCATCAGGCGGTCCGAAAGGGTTGTTTTCCCGTGGTCGATGTGGGCGATGATACAAAAGTTGCGAGTGTTTTTGATGGTCATGAAAGAATTTGCGGGGATTATTCGTAAATTGGAGGGGATAGGTCAACCTGAATC
>DYNR01000479.1 GCA_020720945.1 Chthoniobacter flavus
TTAATACCGTTATTTGGGAATGCGATTCCCAAATAACGGTATTTAATTTTATCTTCATGATTGACAGAGAGTTAAGAAAAGAGATTTCGATCTGCATGACAGAGGCTCCGATCGTAGGTATTACGGGGCCTCGTCAAAGTGGAAAAACGACGCTGTCCCAAAGCATTTGCCCAAGCCGCCCTTATTATTCTTTTGAAGATCCGTTTGTCCGCCAGCGGTTCCTCGAGGATCCCCATGGGTTTCTTGTCGCATGCAAAGAAGGAGCCGTTTTGGATGAAGCGCAAAATGTGCCGGAGTTGTTTTCGTTTTTGCAAGGATGGGTGGATCAAGATCGGACACCTGGCCGCTTCATTCTGACGGGCTCTCAAAACTTTTCGCTGACAGAAAAAATCACGCAGAGCCTCGCCGGGCGCATCGCTCTTTTGGAACTCCACCCTTTTTCTTCGACGGAGTTGATTTCCGCAAACCGCTTGCCCGAGACGCTGGACGAAGCACTGTTCATGGGGGCGTTTCCTCCGCTTTACAGTTCCACTTGGCGGCCTGCCCGCTGGTTTTCCGACTATACCACCACCTATTTGCAACGGGATGTCCGGCAATGGGCGCAGATCCAAAACCTGGAAACTTTCACCCGTTTTTTGAGTTTGTGCGCCGGATGCGCCGGAGAATTGTTCAACGCATCCCGTATTGCCATGGATTGCGGGGTGGATGGCAAAACGGTCCGCAGATGGCTTTCTATCCTGGAAGCCGGCTACATCGCCGCGCTCGTTTATCCCTACCATAGCAACCTGCGCAAACGGTTGGTCAAAACGCCCAAACTTTTCTTTTATGACACGGGCTTGGTTGCCCACCTCTTGGGGATTCAATCTCCGGAACAAATTTCGCTGCATCCGAAACGCGGTGCTTTGTTTGAAAACTGGGTCTTTGTAGAAACCACGAAATTTTTCCGGAATCGGGGACTCAAAACACCCATCTATTTCTGGCGAACACAAGATGGGGCGGAAATTGATTTTGTCGTAGAACAAAATCTGGAAATTTGGGGTATCGAAGCCAAGAGCGGAATGAGCCTCCAAACCTCGATGACCCGCGGTTTGCAGAATGTGGTAGGCTTCGGAAAAAACACACGCCGCTTCCTGGTCTATGGCGGGACGGAATCCTGCGATATCCACGGGGCAGCCGCCGTGCCATGGAGGGACTGGGGAGCTTTTTTGCGAAAGATGTGACGGGCACCCGATCATTGCCCGACCTCCCATGCAGCCGTCACCATCGAGCAGGGGGCGAGTTTGAT
>DYNR01000480.1 GCA_020720945.1 Chthoniobacter flavus
CCTTTCGCTCCAATGCCTTACAGATCTTCTTTGCATTTATCTCACGGATTCAGGGATATGTGTCTTTTCATTTCGATGGTTTCGGGTAAGGTCTCGGGGAGAAAAAACAACCGTTGCGATTTGAGATGAAAGTTTATCGAGTAGAGCAGGAACTGGTATCGAGCCCGATCGAGGACATCGAGGGAGAGGTGTGGAGGTGCTTGGACGGGTTGGGGGTGAATCCTCCCCAGGGGCCGGTGGCGGTGACGGCGGGGAGTCGGGGGATTGCCAATTTGTTGCGGATCACGAAGGCGGCGGGGGATTGGTTGCGGGCGAAAGGGGCGCAGCCTTTTTTAGTTCCTTGCATGGGCTCGCATAACGGGGCGACGGCGGGGGGGCAGAGGGAGATGGTCGAAAGCCTCGGGTTGACCGAAGAGGCGACGGGGATGGAAATTCGTGCGTCGATGGAAGTTGTTCAAATTGGGGAGGTTGCTACAGGAAAGGTATGGATGGACAAGGCGTGTTACGAGGCGGCGGGGGTTCTCGTTTTGAACCGGATCAAGTTGCATACGGGTTTTTCCGGGCCCGTGCAGAGCGGTTTGACCAAGATGATGGTTGTCGGCATGGGAAAAATCCATTCCGCAGAGACATTTCACGCGGCGCCGACCCACAAGATGAAGGACTTATTGCTGGAGATGGGAGAGGCGGTTGTCCGTTCCGGAAAAATTTTTGCGGGGCTCGGGATTTTGGAGGACGGGTTTGACCAGACGGCCGAGTTGCACGCGCTTTTGCCGCAAGATATTTTGGCCGAAGAACCGAGGTTGCTAGAAAAGCACAAAACCTATTTCCCGTCTTTGCCGTGCGATGACTTGGCCGTGCTGGTCGTTGATGAAATCAGCAAGACCTTCAGCGGGACAGGGATGGACACGAATGTGATCGGGCGGCGCGGTGTCGCGGGGGGGGAAGACCTCGAAAAACCCCGCATCGGAATCATCGCGGTGCTCGCGTTGTCGCCAGCTTCGCACGGGAATGCGATCGGGATCGGTCTGGCGGATTTTACGACCCGGAGACTGCGGGAAAAGATGGATGAAAAGAAAACATTTTTGAATGTCATTACCACGGGAGAGATGCGGAGGATGGCCATCCCCTGCACTTTGGAAAACGACGAAGAGGTGCTGGGGAAGATCCGTGCCCGTTTTGGGGAAAAGCGTTGGATGTTGGTGCCCAACACTTTGCACCTTGAGACACTCTACTGTAGCGCCGACATTGCGGACGAGTTGCGGGAGCATCCCCGCTGCCGCGTCGC
>DYNR01000481.1 GCA_020720945.1 Chthoniobacter flavus
AATCCCGAACTCTCAGGGAACAAGAAACCTGCCCGTTCCACCCAATCACACCACCGCTCCCACCACACCTGCACGAGGGATCAAAAAACCTTCTCCGTCTGAACAAAGAAACGAAAAAGCATTGCGACACCGAACGAACGATGCCGCAACACGATAAACATACCTCGCTACAGCCAGACAAAAGCCTGACCGACGGAGACTTGTGAGTCGGGGATGAAAAACCCTTAAGACTTGTAACGCAACCGCTTCTTGTGGCGATTTTCCTTCATGCGTTTCCGCCTCTTGTGTTTCGCAATTTTCGCTTTTCTTTTCTTTTTGAGTGAGCCCATGTGGTTCTTTTTGGCTTCCAGTTCTAGCGAACTAAAAGACTACCTTGTTAAGTGGATATTCAATGATGCCCTCAGCCCCAAGAGATTTTAGCTCAGGAATTATTTCCCGAACAACATTCTCCTCGATCACGGTTTCCACCGAAATCCAGTCCTCTTGGGTCAAAGGCGAAACGGTAGGATTCCTTAAAGCGGGCAAAGTGACAAGCAGTTTTTTCAAATTCTTCTTCGGGAAGTTCATCTTCAATCCGACGAGGTCCCGCGCCCGTAACGCGCCTTCGAGCAATAATTGCAACCTGTTGATTTTCTGAGACTTCCAAGAATCTTCGAGCGCGCTTTTATTTGCGATAAGATTGGGGAAGGATTCCATCAGCGTCTCCAAAACACGCAATTTGTTGGCGCGCAAGGACGATCCCGTTTCCGTGACATCGACGATCGCATCCACCAGATCGGGCACCTTGACCTCCGTGGCACCCCAAGAAAATTCGACTTCCACTTCCACCCCTCTGCCCTCGAAAAACCGCTTCGTCATCCCGACCGCTTCCGTCGCTACCCGCTTGCCCCGCAAGTCTTCAACGCAACGAATCGGCGAGTCCTCCGGAACTACGAGCACCCATTTGGTCGCCCTCGCGCTGACTTTGCTATAAGGAAGCTCCGCCAAAACCGCGACATCGCTGTCGTTCTCAACCACCCAATCCCGCCCGGTAATCCCGCAATCCAAAAAACCGTGCTCGACATAACGGCTGATTTCTTGGGCGCGCAAGAGACGCACTTCCAATTCCGGATCGTCCACCGCGGGGCGGTAACTGCGGCTGGAACCGGATATTTGAAACCCCGCCTTTGCGAATAACTGGATCGTCGGTTCAATCAAACTGCCGCTAGGCAATCCGATGGAAAGTTTTTTTTCGTTGTCAGGTGTCATATTTTTCTATTGCTCGAATGCCCGTGCGTATC
>DYNR01000482.1 GCA_020720945.1 Chthoniobacter flavus
AAAAAAGCCCCGCATCCTACACGGGAAATCTTTCGATGCTCTGTTTGAATTGTGCTGTTATTCAATCACTTGCAAATAGGAGCGTCGCTGACGGGCAGATTTGGGGCGTAAAATGTTTGGAGCTTCGATTTTTTTAGGCAACATCGAACGAACTCATGGCTTTTAACGAGCGCAAGCGGTCTTTTACTTCCGAAAACTCGAGGGTTTTCAGGCGCTCCAAGCTGAATTCTTCCACATTGAAACTCGCCAAAACGGAACCGTAGGCTACAGCTTGGCGGAGTTGTTCAAACGATATTTCTGCGCCTTCATCCTGCGAAGCCAAATACCCTGCCACCCCGCCTGCAAAAGTATCGCCCGCACCCGTCGGGTCGTGCAAATCGGCCAGCGGATACGCCGGGCAAACGAAGAAATCGTTGGGTCCGAAAAGCAGGCAACCGTGTTCGCCTTTTTTGAGCGCAACATAGGCGGGTCCGAGTTTTTGGATTGCTTGACCGGCGCGGATCAAGTTGCTTTCTCCCGTTAGTTGGCGCGCTTCCCCGTCGTTGAGAATGAGCATATTGACCCTGCGCAAGAGGCGCAAAAGTTCTTCCTTCGCGATATTGATCCAGAGGTCCATCGTGTCGGCGATGACAAATCGTGGAGCCGTTGTTTGGTCGAGGACATGGTTTTGTAATTCCGGCGAGATGTTTGCCAAAAGAACGATTTTTGCGTTGCGGTAGGAAGGGGGGAGTTCGGGGGAAAAAGTTTCGAAAACATTGAGGTTCACCGAGAGGGTTTCCCGGCTATTCATATCGGTGTGGTATTTCCCAGACCAGCGAAAGGTTTTGCCTGGAACGATTTGCAAGCCTTCTAAATCAATGTTCCGCGAGCGGAAGAAGTCGAGGTGGGCGGAGGAAAAATCTTCTCCCACGATGCCGACAAAATTGACGGGTGAAAAGTAGCTGGCTGAAACGGCAGAATAGGAAGCGGAACCGCCGAGCAAGTCGGGGTGCTTCGCAACAGGAGTTTCGATATCATCTAAAGCAACGGAACCAACGATAAGGACTGACATAACGCTCCATTAGAAAAAGAAAATCGTCCGTTGTGCCAGAAAAAAAAGCGTGCCGACAGGTTTGCTGCCGGCACGCCGATGGCTACGGAATGTGAGCCTTTGGTTTTACCGCATTATTTTGCAGGGCAAGCACCTTTGTCTGCGGGGCAGGACTTTTTCGAGTTCTGGTCGCAGGCTTTTTTGCCGTTGCAACAGTCTTTGCAATCGGCGCATTTGCAG
>DYNR01000201.1 GCA_020720945.1 Chthoniobacter flavus
TACCAATGCAAGTTCAGGTAGTCAAACTCTCCGCTCTGGACGGCTTTGAGTATTAACGAAGGTGCCCCATGCGTCGAAAACCCGATGAAGCGTGCCCGTCCTTCTCTTTGGATTTTTCTGGCTTGGTCAATGCAGCCGCCGGGGCGGATGCATTGCTCCCAAGTTTCCTCGTTGTTGATCCCGTGCAAACTGAGCAAATCCACCCATTCCATCTGCAAGTTTGCCAGCGACTTTTCAAAGGTCCGATAGAAAGTTTCGGGCGAAGGATCCGGAGCCACTTTGGTTTGAACGATGAGGCTTTCGCGCGGGAAGTGCGGCAACACTTGCCCGAGCTGAATTTCCGAAGAACCGTATCCTCTCGCCGTTTCGATGTGGTTGATCCCGAGATCGACCGCCCTCGCCACCGTCGCTTCAAGATTTTTCTGGACGGCGGCGGGCACTTCCGAAAAGGGGACATCGCTCCAACTGTGCTGGTAGCGCATCCCCCCGCAAGAAAACACCGGCATCGCGAGACCTGTTTTTCCGAATCTCCGAGTGATCATTTTTCTTTCCCTCCCGTGCCGGTTTCCCGTGCCGGTTTCCCGATGCGGAGTTTTTTATTTTTTCTGGTCGAGTGCTTCCATGACAGCTTTCTCAACATCTTCGTAAAGAACGGGATCCGATTTCAGCACTTCCTTCGCGGCATCGCGGCCTTGGGCGACTTGCGTGCCTTTGTAGCTGATCCAAGACCCCCGTTTTTCCATGATGTTTTTTTCCAGCGCCAGATCCAGCAACGACCCGGTGTTCGAAATCCCTTCGTTATACATGATGTCGAATTCCGCTTCCGTGAAGGGAGGGGCCACTTTGTTTTTGACCACTTTGACTTTCGTCCGGTTGCCCGTGATTGTGCCGTCGCTTCCTTTGATGGCACCGATGCGGCGGATGTCCACCCGCACGCTCGAATAAAATTTCAGAGCTTTTCCGCCGGGAGTCGTTTCGGGGTTCCCGAACATCACGCCGATTTTTTCCCGGATCTGGTTGGTAAAAATACAAACCGTGTTTGCTTTGGAAATAAACGCCGTCAATTTGCGCAACGCCGCGCTCATCAGGCGCGCCTGCGCTCCGACGACTGCATCTCCGATTTCCCCTTCTAGTTCCGACTTGGTGACCAGGGCGGCAACCGAGTCCAACACAATGACATCCAAGGCATTCGAGCGAACCAGCGTTTCGCAAATGCGCAGGGCTTCTTCGCCGGAACTCGGTTGAGAAACCAGCAAATCGTCCAAATTAACCCCGAGGCGTTTCGCGTAGCTCGGGTCTAGGGCGTGTTCCACATCGATGAAGCCAGCCAAGCCACCCCGTTTTTGCGCTTGGGCGATTGCGGTCAAAGTGAGGGTCGTTTTCCCGGAGGATTCGGGGCCATAAATTTCCACCACCCGGCCTCGGGGGAAGCCGCCAACGCCTAACGCCCTGTCAATGAGGACATTGCCCGTAGGAATCACCTCCACAGGGGCGAATGTTTTGTCCCCTAGGCGCATGATTGCGCCGTCGCCGTAATCTTTGGCGATCTGCTGGATTGCCAAATCCAAGTTTTTCGACCTTTGCGCATCCGCTTTGGTTTCCGCTTTATCTGCTTTATCTGCTTTGTCTGCCGTTGGTTCTGAATTTTTAACTGCCATAATATTTTTGATTTTCTGCTTTCTTGTCGCCACTATTCACTAAAAATCTTTGTTTGGGAAGCCTATTTTCCTTTTTCTCTTCCTTGCGGAGAGGGGGAAGTTTTTTTTCGGAGTTGCTTCGCTGGTTTGTAAGTTGTTGAAAATGGGTTAGTTTGGTTGAAAGTGGGTCAGGGTTTCGCCTGCGTTTTTCCGCGAGGTTTTGCCGCAGTTTTGCGGGTAGTGGAGGCGGGGGCGGTTTTTGGTTTTTGCGTGCGGGGGGAGGCTGCGGGTTTTTCCGTTTTTTCTTTGGTGGTTGAAGACGCGGATTTTTTCTTTGAAGGGGCGCGTTCTTCAAACTCGAAGCCCACTTTGCCGTTCGCGTATTTCAGGAAGGCGCTGAAGGGTTTTCCTTTTTTTGAAATGAAGCGGGGGAGCAAATCCGTTTTGCCTGTTTCGAGGATTTTGCGGACTTGTTCGATGGGGATTTCTCGTTGGAGGATGGTTTTGCCCATGCGGAAGGTGCAAGATTTTGCGGAACCGACGGCGTGTTCGCAGACGAAGGCGTCGCCGGCATCATAGACAAAGCCTTTGTTGCAGGCGGTGCAGGGGGCGACTTGCGGGAGTTGCGTGAAGTCGAAAACCCGGGCGGAATCTTTCGAATCGTTTCCGAAGTCGAAGGATTGTTTGCCTTCGGAATCGAGGCGGACGGTGGCGGAGAAAGGGCGTCCCATTTTGCTGCGGAAGCCTTCGAGGGGGCCGACGCTCCCGTTTTCGAGGAGGTGTTTGATTTCGTCCCGTTCGAGTTCGCGTCCTGCCATGGTTTTCCAAATGATGAGGGCGCAGGAGGTGCATTCGTAGGCTTTGAAGGATTCTTTGAAAACTTCGTTCCCGCATTTTGGGCAACGGGCGGGGAGGTCCGAGAAGAGGTCGCTGACGATTTCGCCCGAATGGTTTTTGACTTGCGCGACGATTTTTTCGGTGAACTCGCGGATGTCCGCCATGAATTGGGGGCGGGGGATTTTTCCCTGTTCCATCTGTTTGAGGCGGAACTCCCATTCGCCCGTCATTTCCGGCGAAGTGAGGGCGTCGATGCCGATGCTGCGGAGGGCGGTGATGAGGGAGAGGCCTTTTTGGGTGACGATGAGGTCTTTGCCTTGGCGGAAGATGTAGGTTTGGGCGACGAGGCCTTCGATGATCGAGGCGCGGGTGGCGGGAGTGCCCAGGCCGCGTTCGCTCATGGCATCGCGGAGGTCTTCGTCATCGACGAGTTTGCCGGCACCTTCCATGGAAGCCAGGAGGGTCGCTTCGTTGAAGCGGGCGGGCGGGCGGGTTTGGAGGTCCTTGGCTTCGGTCGCCAGGGTTTGGGCCGTTTCGTTTTTTGCGATAGGGACGATGGCATCTCCGGTATCCGCCTGTTTGCCATAGACGATTTGCCAGCCTGGGTCGGTGATGATTTTGCCGTCCGTGCGGAAGGATTCGCCGCAGGAAACGGAGATGCGTTTGGTGATTTCGAATTTTGCGGGAGGGAAGAAGACGGCGATGAAGCGTTTGCAGACGAGGTCAAAAATTTTGGCCTCTGC
Organism: Chthoniobacter flavus; assembly: GCA_020720945.1. GTDB lineage: Bacteria > Verrucomicrobiota > Verrucomicrobiia > Chthoniobacterales > DYNR01 > DYNR01. Next base: position 3,218 of record DYNR01000201.1, read on the forward strand.
GTCGTTGAGAGATTTTGGGTGGTGTCCGGTGGGGATGATGGCGTGGTGGTCGCTGACTTTGGCGCGGTTGAAGACCGGGCAACTCGGGCGGATCCATCCCGAGTTGATGGCGGTGCGGGCGTGGGTTGCGTGGGAGGGGTCTTGCAGAGAAGAGAGCGTTTTTTTGACGGTCGGGAGGAAGTCCGGGGTGAGGTATCGGGAATCCGTCCGGGGGTAGGTGAGAGCTTTGTGGCGCTCGTAGAGGGCTTGGGCGATTTGGAGCGTCTGTTTTGCGCTGAAGCCGAAGCGGGCGTTTGCCTCCCGCTGGAGGGAAGTGAGGTCGAAGAGGGGAGGGGCAGACTGGGTGGTCGGTTTTTTTTCTTCGGAGACGGTGGCGGGTTTGCCCTTGCATTTTGCGGCGATTTCCAGGGCTTTTTGTTTGTCCCAAATGCGTTCCGGTTTTGCGTGCTCGTCGGTTTCTTTTTTGTCTTTTTGGAAAAGGGGATCGAACCAGCGCCCGCGGTATTCGCCCGATTTCACGCCGAAGTCCGCGAACACTTCCCAGAAATCTCTGGGGGAGAAGTTGCGGATTTTTTCTTCGCGTTCGGCGAGGATGGCGAGGGTGGGGGTTTGGACGCGTCCGACTGGAGTGAGGGTGAAGCCGCCGCCTTGGGAGTTGAAGGCGGTGAGGGCGCGGGTCGAGTTGATGCCGACGAGCCAGTCGCTTTCCGAGCGGCAGATGGCGGCATCGCCGAGGTCTTGGTATTTTTGTCCTGGGGCGAGGTTTGCGAAGCCGTCGCGGATGACTTCCGGCAAGAGGGAATCCAGCCAGAGGCGCGAGACCGGTTTTTTGTTATTCAGGTATTGGGTGATGTAGAGAAAAATCAGTTCCCCCTCGCGTCCGGCGTCGCAGGCGTTGACCAGGCCGGTGACATCCGGGCGTTTGAGGAGGCGGGCGATGAGTTTGACTTGCGACTCATTTTTTGGAACTGGTTTGAGATCAAAGGCATCGGGGAGGATGGGGAGGTTTGCGAAGCTCCATTTGCCCCGTTTTTTGTCGAGTTCGCCGGGGAGGCAGAGTTCCAGCAAGTGGCCGATGGCAAAGGTGATGATGTAGCGTTCGTTTTCGAAGAAGCCTTGGGGGTTTTTTGGGATGCTTCCGAGGGCGGAAGCGATGTCGGCGGCGACGCTGGGTTTTTCGGCAATGACGAGAGTTTTTGGCATGGAAAATCGGTGGTTTAATTTAGT
>DYNR01000202.1 GCA_020720945.1 Chthoniobacter flavus
CGCCCCCCTTTTTCAAAGTAATACTGCAACCAGCGAACCTGCTTGCCCACATTGTCGATCACGAGAACTTTCGACTTGGGAATAATGCTCTCTGGCTGTTGGAGTAGCGTCGCCACTTGGTCAAACGGAATCGCCCTGGCCCCGTCAAACGGAACCTTCACATCGCTGCGTTCGTCTTTGGAACGAAGGTCGATCACAAAATACTCCCCGCTCTGGGCTTTCGCCAAAAACTCCGCCTTGGGCAAAAGTGCTTTCTCGAAGGTCGCCTCCGGGATCAGCTTGTCCGGCCCCGTCAAGGTTTCCCCCAAAAACACGGTCGCCGACGGATTGGTTTTCCCCCAAGTAAATATCCCGTCGTCGTAAATGAACACATTCTGAAAACCCCACAACCGGGCCTTCATCGCCGCCTTGTAGCTCTTTTCACAGTCGATTCCGTTGCAATAAAAAACTAAAGGGCGAGCATCCCCCTTGCCTCTCACTGCCTCTAAGTCCTTCTCCAGCAACTTGTTCAAATCAATATTCACCGACCCCTTGATGTGGATCACATCAAACTCGTCCTTGGGGCGAACATCGACCAAAATCGGCTTGTCCGCCAAAGCGGTCAACTCTGCCGTGGAAATCGTCTTGTCATCGGGATATTTCGCCCGCAAAGGATAGGTCTCGGTTTGGGTGTATGCGGGAATTACACTGCCAAAATTTGCGACGAACACCAAACAGGGCAACAGCAGTTTTGCACGAACGGACGGTAATTTTATTCTCATGGATGGGATTCTATTTTTGGTTTTCTTTTGCTAAAAGCGCACAATCCATCAACAGATCGGCACTCGATGTAAAACTTCTTCCGATGAGAAATCGGAGGGTCAAATTCATCTCCAATTCCCTCCCCTAAGTCAAGCGGAAACAAAAAATTTTATTTCCTCCGCCACCAACAAACCAAAAAAGCAACCAACAGGCTGAACACACCGCAACCTGCTGATGTTCCCGCTCTTTTCCAACTCTTCTCACTCGTGTTCTTGCCCTTCTTGGCGCGGGCTTGCAGCACAATCACGGCAAGCGCAGGGCGGTTCAAAAACCCGGAGAAAAGCAGGTTCCCCCTCCTTCAAATAAAACACGATAATCGCGTTTCGCGGCGTCCCGCGTTGCGTCATCGAAACCGCCAACTCCTTTCCTCCAGCCCTCGCGGAAAAAATCGCGCAAGCTTCCTGCCCCTCCGAAGCATGACTCCCAAACGGCGGGATCTCCACCTCTTCTTGCCTCTTGCCCGACAACCGCAGAGGGCGATCCCCCATCCCGTTGACCCACCGATAACGGACGCTTCCACCCCCGCCCATGCACCCAGGATACACTTTGACAAAAACATTTTTCCCGTCCTTTTCCTTCACCTCATCTCTTTGATTTTGAATTGGTTCCGCAAGAATATCCCGAAAATCTCCCAGCAAAACAACCGTCTGCACCCCTCCCCCCCCATAACGAACAACCCTCTCGACACCAACCCCCTCCTTTTTTTCCTTCATCCCAAACCTCGCAGTCTCACCCGAAACAGGCGCGTCGCCCGTGTAAAGACCTTGCGGAAAATCGGGGTAATCTTCCCTCCCGTCCACTTCCAGAGAAATCGAGGGAACAGAAGTCGCATTCACTATTTGAACCCTCCTCTCCCCTTCCCCCTCCCCCCGAGAAACCCAGCAAAAAAATACCGCAAAAAAAACCATCCTCTTCATCGCTCAATCCTCCCATCGAAAATAAGAAATTTTTGGCTGCGGCACCCCGTCGTCCCGCGTCAAAATTTGAACCACCAACTCCGCCGACACCGATGCCTCCACCTCTCCATCACTACGCAAAGACTGCCCGATCACATGGACGCGAAAAGCCCGCGATTGCACCGCCACATGCTCGATCATTTTCCCAAAAACCTCTTCCCTCCCCCGATCCATCAACGCCAACCCTCCGCTTTGCCCCCCCGGCGTCTCCCCGATCTCCGCAAGGGGAGGCAAAAAATTATCCCCTTCCGCCAAACAGTTCACAAACCGGTAGAGGTCGGAGCTTTTTTCGTAGGGGCGTCCCTCGACCAGTTTCTCCGCCAATTCGCGCGCCTTCGGTTCCGCAATCTCCGCCAAAACGCTCTGGCTCCGATCCGATGCCACCGCGATGCCCTGGAACAACGATGCCAATACTTCGACATCCGCCGTGTTGATATTAATTTTCCCACGCGCCATCGGATAAATCGGATTTTCTCCCCCGAGCGGACGCACCGTGAACAAATCAAGCAATCGGAGCGCCCTCTTTTCTTCCGTGTCCCAGTCTGCCCCTCCAGAAAAAGAAAATTCGGGTTGCCCGATCCGCAAGGTCCTGCCTCCCGCGCTCACAAATGGACTGGAGGGAATCCCCCCGCTGGGCGCATTCCCCGAATCGTCCGCCTGCGCCGGATCGAAAATTCCGCCGAGTTCTCCGATGCTCGCGAGCTTGCGGTTTTTTATCCAATAGGGAGCGTCTTCTGCATCCGCAACCTCATAAGCAGAAGCGACTTGCGACGGCGTCACCCCGATGCTTCCCGGTGTCGTCCCCAGCGGGGGATTCGCTCTTACAAAATCTCGCTCCGCGCATTGCTCCCCGAAGTTTTGCCACCGTGGCGACACTTCTCCCTGCCGCCCTTTCCACCTCGTTTCGTTCCGGTATTTTTCGTCGGAGGACAAGGTCGCCCATTCGTAGTTGCTCAAAAATTGCCCCCGCGGATCGCCCACCGTCCTCCAACCACCTCCCCCTTTCTGGCTTGGCAAAAACGAGCACTGCCAAGAGTTGCCGGAAGTGCTGAATGTTTTCGGGTTCCGCGGCAACCCCGCGCTCGCTTCCCCTGGCCCGACAGGTGCCCTTCGCATCATGTCCACGAGTTTCCCGTCCAAGTAAAACTCGAAATAAGGATGCGTGCTTTGGTCCGCGCTTTCCGCCGGCGATGTCGCCGCTATTTTCGGTGCCGCCGCCGTCGTCGGGCTAACCCAAGTTTGAGAAACTGGAGGGAACTCCAAAACGACAAACTCGTTCGGGCGAATTTCTGGCATTGCCACCTCTTGCTCGTAATCGGAAAACGGTGCCACGATCCCCGCCCCGAAAACAACCCGCATCCGGTTCTTCAACGCTATTTTTGCCAGCTTCTCTGGCGCGATCGGCTTCGTGTAAGGATTCCACACCTGCACGAAAACCTGCGATTCGATCACGGCTTTTGTCCCCGTCAAAGAAATTCTCTTAAATCGTTCTGCAACAGCGACAACCATAGGAAAAAAATCGCGCCCAGCGGGCTCTCCACCCGCCGTTTCCGAAGGCTCGCTATCCTCGTCGATGAAATCGACGACCGATGCCGCCAAGCGGTTCAAATACCGCTCCCCCGCACCACCCCCGACCCCAGCGAGACTCGGATCCCTGTTTTTGAACTCGGGCAAATTCCGCCCGATGATCGCAGCGATATTCTCTGCCCGCAACGCCGCCGTCGCCCCGTGCTTCGGGTTGGTCGCAAGGTCATTCAAATCGTATTTCGCTTTTCCCCCCTCCGGCAAACCCGCCGGAATCACTTCAGGAAACGGGGTGTCATCCGCGCTCAAAAAATATCGGTGGTTTACATCTTCCTCAACCAGAGCTTCTTCCAGGCTTCGCACGCCAAAAACACCCTGCGCCAATTTCCGCATTTTTTCGACCTGCTCCCCAGAAAACGCCATCGCTCCTGCGCTCGGAAACGGCAGTTCCCCAGGCCCGCAAAACCAGTCCTCCGCCTGGTTTCGCAATTCGCAGATCTCTTTCTCCCCGTGAAACTTGGGGTTCCACCGCGCATTTTCGTCAGACAGGTAAAAAGCATACCGCAACTTGCCCCGCCCCTCTTCTGCTTGCACCTCAACCCACGGTGCCAAATACGCCCCCGCCCTCTCGTCCGGCCCCACCCGCTTCCCTCGAAAATTCAAATCCGCACACGACCTGGCATCCTCCTTGCGCCCCTCGGCCTCCCACGCCCTCCGCGCATTCAAATACCGGAAAAAACCCGATTCCGTTCTCTCGTCCAACCAGCGGCTTTCCCCAGAAATCAACGGAACCATCTGCCCGGCATCCCACAAATTTTTTTCTCCCACCACAAGGACGGGATACCCCGCCACATCATTCGTGATTCCAACCAGATACGCCTGGTTCTCCCCAATCGCTTTACCCAGCAATGCCTGCGCCGCATTCCCGCCAACCTGCACCGCCAACCTCGCCCGCTCGTGACCCGCATAAGACCTCGCCGTTTTCCGCTCCACCCTCATGCCCTCCGCCAACGCCGTTACCAAAACGGTCAACAAAACAATCACCAGCAAGCTTGTCACCAACGCTGAACCCCTCCGATTCTCTCTGTTTTTACAATAAATATCACTATCAACCATAAATAAAAAACAAACTCTCAAAACAACACTACGATAAACAAGTA
>DYNR01000483.1 GCA_020720945.1 Chthoniobacter flavus
CCAAGACGGGCAGGCGCAAAACATCAATTCCTACCACCGCTACAAACTCTTGTGGGACGAAGAGACCAAACGCTACAAAATCCTCCGCGCCAAGGACGATGTGCAACGCCTTCGCGAGATGGATGTGGACGGGGATGGGGAGACGAAAGACGATGTGGTCATTTACCACAAATTCGATCTCTCGCCCGACAACCCGCTCACGCCTACGGGCCCTTTTTACGATGCTTCGGTAGGTTCACAGCGATTTTATGGCGGTCTCGCTACTCAAGTCGCCGATGCGGAAGAAAAATGCGGCGGTTTCACTGAGGATGGAATGAACGGCACGGAGGAGGGGGCGGGGTTTCAGCCGCGCAGGAACTGGACTTTTTTCCGCGAAGATTTTAACCCCTATTCGCCCTTCCGCATTCACGGGGTTTTCATTTGGCAAAAGCACGATTTTGAAAACGGCGGTGCCGATCACAAAGTGAGCTTCGACGACAAATCCGAACTCCGCCACCTGGTCATGCGCTACTTCCTCGGCATCGAGGCTCAAAGATGGGTGGTGCGCAACGGTGACAAGCTCTACATCAGCGAGTCCGTATATCGCGGCGCGGGAGACAATGGCGGCGGGATCATCCATGTCTGCCACCCGACGAAAACCCGCTGGGCAGAATACAGGCCCGAAGGTTACAAGATCGCTTTTGATTCGAAAAACGCCGTGTTTGAAAACCGCAAGTTCGACGATGTCACCGCTGTCGGTTGGTATATCGCCAAGGACACGCTCTCCCCGAGTTTATTTGGCTCGAAATGGTATGCGTTTGAGGCGGATGCAGTCGTCCACCGCAAGGCGCGTCCAAGCGAGAGCATCGCGATGAAACCGCTTGCCTCCGATGCAAAAACCTACATGGCGACGGTCGCAACCCCCTACACCCTCTGGCGGCAAGTCCACCGCCTCGCCCGCTACAACGGCTTTGCAGGCCCCCGCGGTTTCGTCTTCCGTTCCTACGGCGACATGGGACCGATGGCGTTTCCTGATTCCGACGGGAAATACGGGAAACACAGCGGCGATGAACCCGTGACCAACCTCACCTACGCCGATGCCCTGGCCTGGTGCAACGCGCTTTCCCAACAAGAGAGCAAAACGCCGTGCTACTACACCGACGCAGATTTCAAAACGCCGCTGCGCGAAGTGGCGTGGAATCCTATGATCCCGGCCGACAAGCAAAAACTCCCGACGGTTTTTGTGAAATGGGATGCCGATGGCTACCGTTTGCCGACTCCCGC
>DYNR01000203.1 GCA_020720945.1 Chthoniobacter flavus
CCTGGCAGAAAGCCCCCAACAAACAGAAAACTTCTTACCGGTCTGAGCGATCTGAGGTGACCAACGACTGGTATGCGGCTTCCATTGCTTGCATAAACCCGACGGGATCGCGGAGGGAAGATGCCGCCATGTCGGAGCGCAACGAAGCGCGAAGCGTCCGAAGCCGAACAGCATCGGCGGCTAACCCGCAAGCCAACCGGATGTAATCCTCGGGGGTTTCGGCGATGAGTTCGGGATGCCCCACGGCACGCAAAAGGCTGACGCCCACGCGAGAAAGGTGGGCGGCTCCCGCTTGGGTGATAACGGGAACCCCCATCCAAAGAGCTTCGCAAGTGGTCGTGGTGCCGTGATACGGATAGGTGTCTAAAGCGATATCCACTTCGCCGTAACGGGAGAGATGGGAAACGGGTTTTTGCTCGAACCCGGAAACGCGAAGGCGCTCGCCAGAAATTCCGCGGCTGGAAAAAAATTCGATAACGCGTTTGCAAACCCCTGGATCTACGAGAGTTTTCGATTTTAAGAACAAACGGGAACCGGGCGTGGACCCGAGGATTTTGAGCCAGATTTCGTAAAGGGACTCGTTGTGTTTTGCGAGGTTGTTGAAGCAGCCGAAGGTGATGAAGCCCGCTGTTTCAGAAGGAGGCGGAACAACTTCTGGGCACTGGAGAGGGAGGTCGAAGCACCAGGCGCAACGGGGAAGGCGGACGAGTTTTTCGCTGTGCCAAGAATCGGTGGCTCCGACTGGGTCTGCGTCGGCATCGGTGATGCGGAACCCCATGGCGGGAATGCCGGTGGTGGCGGGATAACCGAGATAGCTGATTTGGATCGGGGCGGGCTTGGCGGCAAAGAGTTCTAGGCGGTTGCGCCCCGTGTGTCCGCAGAGGTCAACAAGGATGTCGATTTCGTGTTTTTGGATGAGTTCTCCGGCTTCGCGGTCTTTGAGTTCGGTGATGTCGTGCCAGTGTTCGACCAAAGAACGCAAATGGGCGGTGACGGGGTCCGGGCGCAAAACATCCGAAAAGACATGGACGGAAAAACGGGATTTGTCGCAGTTGGCGAAGAGGGGTTCGACGAAGGAGGCGACGGGGTGGGCGCAAAGGTCTGGCGAGACATAACCGACGCGGATTTTTCCGCCGGGATGGCCTTGGAAAGGCGAACGGCGGGGAAAGCGCTTGATGCCAGCGACGAGACGGTTGCCCCATTTGGTGTGCTCTCCGAAGACTTGCTCGGGCGTGAGGTTCGTCTGGTAGAGCGTGCAAAGGAGCATATTGTGGATCATCTCGCGATTGTCCGGATCGATTTCCAAGCCTTTGAGGTAGTAGCTCATCCCTTCGGGCCCTTTGCCAGAAACTTTGTTCATGTGCCCCAGGTTGTTGTAAGCGGCGGCCATGTCGGGGTTGAAGCGGAGGGCGTGCTCGAAACACTCGATGGCTTCGGTGGTGAAGCCCATGGTGATGCAAACCGCGCCGAGGTTGTTCATGGCGGCATGGGAGCGGGGGTTGCGTTCGAACCCCATACTGAAATAGCGCACGGCATCCATGAGCTGTTCGGAGTCTTTGTAGAGGACACCGATATTGGTGAAGAGGTCGGCGGTATCAAGGCCGAGGAGTTCGGCTTCGTGGTAAGCTTTTAACGCTTCGGTGCGCAGGTTGTTCAACTGGAGAGCGTAGCCGAGTTGGAAAAAAGCGTCGCCAGATTTCGGGTCCGCGACGACGGCTTTGCGAAATTTTTCTATGGCTTCGACCGCGTTTTGAAGGAGGAGATAGGTTTTCCCCCACTGGAGCCAGACATTCGGGTTTCCGGGGAATTTTTGGGCGGCACGGGCGCAGGTGGAAAGGGCTTCGGGGATCTCGTTCGCCTGGGCCAGGAACTCGCAAAGAAGGATGAGGACTTCCGCAGAATCCGGCGTGGAAGAGACCGCTTTCCGGAGGTGTTTGACCGCCTCTTTGATGCGGTTTTGCTGGCGGAGGAAGCCCGCGTAATTGACTCGGATTTCGGATGTTTCGACCCGGTCTTTGGAGTGCTGGATGGCTTGGTTGTAGGCTTTTTCGGCTTCGGCAAATTCTTTGTTGTCGTCGCGGAGAACAGCGAGCCCAAGCCATGCGCGTGCGAGGGATGGCTGGAGGCGGAGCGCTTCTTGAAATGCGGAAAGAGCTGCGGGAAAGTCTTTTGCATCGCGGTGGAGCTCCCCCGAGGCAACAAAAAAATCCGCGCGGGTCGGGGCGAGTTCGATCGCTTGGCCGAGGAGTTCGGCTGCGTAGGGGAGGTCGCCGGATTTTCTGGCGAGGGCGGAGAGAAGCGCCCAAGCATCGGCGGTATCGGGCACCCGTTCGAGGATGGCGCGGCAAAAGTCCTCGACATCCATCCCTCGCCCAGAAGCAAAAGCCTCGCGGGCCAAAGAAAGCAAGTCCTCGACGGATTTGCCTTCCAGATTTAGATGCATGGCTTGGCTTACCTCAGGCGCTGTAGGTTTTACCACTTTCAGAAAATCCTCGTCCCCCGATGCTGATTTCCCTCCCTCTTGGCCGGCATCTTTTCCATCGTCCGCATCGACCGATCGCACCCCCAGATCTTCGTCCAAAGGCTTCGGCAAAGCATCCCAGCCTTCCGTAAGGATGGTTTCCAACCGCTCGCCGAGTTGGCGACCATATTCTGCCGGATTCAAAAACCTTGGCTTCTTGGCCATTGCTTCCCGCACTTTCTGCGCCAGAGCTCTCCGTTTGGCGTTGTTGCAACCGAGATCCACTGCGATTTTCAGATACCCTTCGGCATCTTGCGCCACCAGTTCTGGTAGCCCGATTTCCCGCAACTGCGCACCGGAACACCGCGACCGCGTGCTTACGCCATCGCAAGCCACGACCGGAATCCCCAACTCCAGTGGGTCCACCGTCGAAATGCTTCCAGCAAAAGGTAGCGTATCCAAATACACATCCGCCACCGTCTCGATCTGCATCACCTCGGCCCGCGTAAAGAAGGAACGAGTGAAAATCACCCGTTCTTTCTCCACCCCGTGCTCAGCAAGAACCTGACGAAAGGTTTCTTGGAATTGATGCTGGGGAAAGTTTCGTGCCCAATTCGGGTTGAATGGCATCAGCACCAACTGCGACTCCGGCACCGCTTGCAGCAATCGCGCCCACAGATGCATCAGCTCCAGCGGAATCTTAAAACAACTCGCCGCATTCAGAAACACCGTTTGCCCTTTCCGCAGACCGAGTTTTTCCCTCGTCAGCGGCTCGAATTTTTCCCCCGCCTGCCCGCCCTGCTGCACCGCATAATCCAAGCACACAGGCGGCCCGTCCAGCAGGATCAATTTTTCCCGAAATTCCTCTTCGCTCGCCCCCTTGCGATAGGCGAGAGAACCCGATAAAAATCCGTCCACCCGCCGCAACCCACTCGTCATGGGAGAACAATGCGAGAGAATCTGCACTGGAGCCAACCGATGCGCAGCCAAAAGGCACATCTGATTTGTCACCGCCGTGATGTTCGTGCCAATGATGAGCGCGTCTAGCTTGGCTTGGCGAATTTTTTGCACCTGTGCCGGCAGGCCTTCGGGCAGCAGCGTGAAGTGCGCTCCAAATGTTTTGCTGAACTCCTCTACCGGTCCTGGATTTGCAAACCCGGCAAAGAGAAACAGCTCAAACCGCTCCGGGTCGAGATGCATGGCCGGAAGGGTGACATAGGTCTCCGTCTGATGCCCGAAATGCGCGTTCAGCACTCCCACCCGCCAGCGCCCCCGCTTCCCCTTGTTGCTGTGCTTGGCCGAAGAACGAGACCCCGGCGTTCCCCAGTCCAATTGCGCCCCGGCGAGGGTCAGCACTTGCTCCAGCAGGTTCGCCCGCAGATTCATCAATTCCCGATTCGTTTCCGGCGAGCAATACGCCGGGATGAGATTGACCCTCTCCAAAGCAAAGGAACCCACATCTTGCTTGGGCAGAGCCAGACCTTCCGGCAAACCCAACCGACGAGAAATCTCCGCAATCCAATCCGACAAATGCGCGACATAAGCCGCCGCTTCGTTTTCCCGCAGCAAGGCCGAAGGTGCAGTGAAAACCCACGCCAGATAATCCTTGATAAACCATTTCGGCAGCACCTCCAGCGCCATGAAAGGCGGATATCGATGGGCCAAGTCGAAGAGCATCGAGGCCGCCAAGCGAAGGAAGTGAAAATCCCCGTTTTCATCGAAACCAGCAGCAAGGTAATCCCGCACGCCCACTTCGCTTTCCGTCGGCGGGATTTCCTGCAAGCCCGATTGCAGCAGCAATCGATAGACTCGGCCAAAGGAACCTGCGAAGAGGACACTGGCGACTTCATCTTTGCTGTTGGAGAGGAAAGAAGCCAGATTCTGGCGCATGAGGAGCAGTTGGGAAGCCTTGTCGGCATCTCCCGGAGTTTCCTGCCAAGCTTTGACGAGAT
>DYNR01000484.1 GCA_020720945.1 Chthoniobacter flavus
AAAGTGGCAAGCGACAAGGGGGCAGGATTCAGGAGTCGGAATCCATCCCCGCTTTTCAATTTCCCTTTTCCCTTTCGCTTCCCTCTTTGTGATCTTTGTGATCTTTGTGATCTTTGTGATCTTTGCGATCTTTGCGATCTTTGCGATCTTTGCGATCTTTGCGATCTTTTGTGGCTAATGTTTTTTCTCCTTCTCGAAATACGCTTCCGATTTCCCCCACTTTTTCTTTTCCTAGCTCCCTGTCTCCGTGCCTCTGTGAGAGCCTCTTCTTTCTTTTTTTCTCACACGAAGATGCGAAGAAAAAAAGGAGAAATAGTAAAAATTGTCTTGCAATGATAGGTCGCTCGATAAACAATGTGGCGAATTCAGGTAAAAAATAAACACTATGAAAACAGACACAGAATTTGATACAGAAACTACGCAAGCTCTTCTCGCCGTATGCTTTTTTTCGGCGTTGGCGGACGGGAATATTGACGACTCCGAGCGGGAGGCGGTGCGGAAACTCGCCGAGGAGCTTGGCAATGAGGGAACGGACTCGCTATTGCGTGAGATTCTGATGGGAAAGCGAAGCTTGGAAACAGTTGTGGCTGCAATCCAAGACCCCAAGGCTCGGTTGCTTGCTTACGAAATGGCTCGCACCATCTGCGAAGCCGATGGAGCGAATACGGCGGAAGAGGAGCAGTTTCTTCAAGAACTCCGAGCGAAACTTTCTCTTCCCGCCACGGACGCAAGTTCTTTAACTTCTGATGCGGTGCCAATCGCCGAAAGCGTAGGGAGCCAATCCGGCGATCTCCGCAATGAGGAAATGATTATGCGGGCAGCGATCCTCAACGGCGCACTGGAAATCTTGCCAAGCACGCTTGCTTCGATGGCGATTTTGCCTCTGCAAATGAAGCTGGTTTACGGTCTTGCAAAGTCGCACAGGGTCGAACTCGGGGCCGCAAATGTCAAAGATTTCTTGGCGACTCTCGGTGTCGGGTTGACCTCACAAGTCGTGGAGGGGTTTGCCCGAAATTTGCTCGGGGGAATCGGCAAAGCTCTCGGTGGCAGACTGGTTGGTGGACTCGCCAGCCAGGCGGCGGGTTCCGCAATGTCTTTTTCCTCGACCTATGCAATCGGTCATGTCGCCGACCGCTACTATGCGGGCGGACAGAAGTTGGCGATGTCGGAAATTCATGCACTCATGACCGATCTTACCCAGAAGGCAAAAGAAATTTACTCCACGAAACTCCCAGAAATCCAAGAATCGGCAAAAAATCT
>DYNR01000204.1 GCA_020720945.1 Chthoniobacter flavus
TTTTAATTTGTTGCAACTGCCGTTCCCCGAATCATGCCAAACCGAAAACCTCGCGGGCATCGCTGATCTCTCCGGTCACCGCCGCCGCCGCCACCATCAGCGGGCTCATCAGTGCCGTCCTTCCGGTCGGGCTACCTTGCCGTCCTTTGAAATTCCGATTGCTGGAACTCGCGCACATCTGGTCGCCGACGAGCTTGTCGGGGTTCATTCCCAAGCACATGGAACATCCCGCCCCACGCCACTCGAAACCCGCTTCCCGATACACTTCCGCCAACCCTGTCGATTCGGCGATCGCCGCCACTCCCTGCGACCCAGGAACGACGATGGCTTTGACTCCTCCTGCCACCTTTTTCCCTTTGATGTATTTGGCGACTTCCTGCAAATCCGACAGCCTCCCGTTGGTGCAACTGCCCAAAAAAACCACATCGATGGGCGTGCCCTTGATGAAACTCCCGGGCTCTAGTTTCATGTGGGCGAAAGCTTCGGCTGCTCCTGCTCGCTCCTTATCGTCAAACGATTCTAGTAACGGCAACTTTTCGTCGATGAAAATCGCTTGTCCAGGATGAATGCCCCATGTCACCGTCGGAGCAATATCTTCCGCCCGGAAAGAAACAGTGTCATCGTAAACGGCATCTGCATCAGATGCTACTGCACGCCAACGCGTTACCGCAGCATCCCAGTCCGCCTCTTTCGGCGCGTAAGGCCGACCCTTCAAATACTCGAAAGTCGTATCATCGGGATTCACATAACCGACCCGCGCCCCACCCTCGATCGACATATTGCAAACCGTCATCCTTTCTTCCTGAGAAAATTCGTCGAAGGTGCTCCCGCCGTATTCGTAGGCGTAGCCGATTCCACCGTTGACTCCCAGTTTGCGGATGATATGCAAAATGACATCTTTCGCGTAAACCCCCGGAGACAGCTTCCCGTCCACATTGATCCGGCGAACCTTTGGTTTGTGCAAAGCGATGGTCTGGGTTGCCAAAACATCCCTCACCTGGCTGGTGCCAATCCCGAAAGCAATCGCCCCAAATGCGCCATGTGTAGAAGTGTGAGAATCCCCGCACGCGATCGTCGTCCCTGGCTGCGTGATCCCTTGCTCGGGCCCGACAATGTGGACGATTCCCTGGTTGCCCGTATCGAGATCAAAAAAGGTAACTCCCGCATCTTTGCAGTTCTGCCTCAACGCCTTAATCATCGCGTCCGCTAACTCATCGGAAAACGGTTCCGACCTCTCGTTGGTTGGAACAATGTGGTCAACGGTCGCAAAAGTGCGTTCTGGATAAAGCACTTTCAACCCCAAATCCCTCAACATCCCAAACGCTTGCGGGCTGGTCACCTCGTGAATCAAATGGGTGCCGATCAGCAGTTGCGTCATCCCGTTTTCCAACTTGCGAACCTCGTGCGCTTCCCAAACTTTATCCAATAGTGTCTTGCTCATATCCCTTTTAGAAAAAACCGAAACTAGTGCCCAGTCAATGGTGAAATGGCACTTGGAACCTTGGACCCGCGGATTTCTTTCCTCCTATTTCACCCGGTCGAGCTTCCCCAGTTCGACCTATTTCTCGACCGCTTTCTTGGGCGGATCCCGGCGCTTTTCGTAAAGGCGGAAAGACGGGGTCGCATAAATCACCCGCAACCCAGACCCCTCTTCTCGCGGCCGAAAAAACAGGCGGAAAGCTTCGGTCTCTTCTTCTTTTTCAGTCCTCTCCTTCCCGAGAATCGCCCTAGAATTTTCCAACGCATGCTCAGGGTTCCCTGCCACCACGAACCCGACGCCCTCCCTTTCTTCTAACACGCTGAAAGCCAAATGGTTGTCTTCCGATAAAAAAAAGCGGGCACTGTCGGCGATCCCCGACAAACTCTGGTGCGAACTCCCCGCGACCCCATCCTTCCCCGACCAATAAACCAGCGCCGGAGTATGCCACCACGGAGCCAACACCGCTCCGCCGCCCGCTTTTTGCAATGCTGTGGCTACAAGTCTGAGTTCTCGCAATTCCCTAGCTTTCGCGACCGCTTGTGCCCCCGCTTTTTCTCCTGGAAAAAACCGAGTTTCCCAACTCGCCGCAACCGGCCATAACCCTGCAATGAAAATTCCGTAACCCACGAAACGCCAACGAATAACTGATAACGCGAAAGGTGTCCCTGCCGCAACGGCAACCGCCAAAAAATACCCCCACCGAACCATCCACCATGACAACCCTGCCAACACGATGAACAACACCAGCAAATAAGCACTTTGGGCAGAACGCCCCGCCGCCGCTTTCCACGCCAAAAAAAAGGGAATCCCCAACGTGAACCAACCGCACCATTCCGGCAGAGAATCCCACGGCGGAATGGCTCTCAATTCCCCAATCTCTCCTGCCCACCGAAAAAAAATCTCCCGCATCCCTTCTGGCACTCCAACCGATGGCACGCCCTCCAACAAAACCACCAGTGCAGCAAACCCGAGCGCCACCCAAAAAGAAACCGCCGGAAACCCTGCCCCTTTCCCAGCTTCCTTGCCTACCAAAGAACGAACTCCGTAAAAAATCTGTGTCACACCCCACAGCACCAGTGGTTCAAACCACGAAACCCAAAAACCCATCCCCCAAAATACCCCCGAAAAAACAGAAACCCATTTGTTACCGGAACGCAAAAATTCGGATTCCATGAGAATCGCCCCGCCTACAAAAAACAAAAGCAACGACTGATGATCCGGGCGACCGAACGCAAACCCGTGCAACAAAATCGGCGACACCCCCAATAACAAAATCCCGCTCCACCGATATGGAACAGGCTCCCGGCAAGAAAGCCCCCACGCCAAAAAAATCAGAAAAACCCCCAAAATCGGCGACACGACCCACCCCGCCAAATCAAATCTCGCTTCTTGCCCTCCCAACAATTTCCAAATTCCCAAAATCGCAAAATCCATCGGTGCCGTCGTGTGCGGACGCGTCCCAAAGGGAAAATTCTCGAAAAAATGCTGCCGCAAAAACGGGAAACTCCGCGCTTCTTCTCGCCCAGCAAACGGCGGCACATCGGCTAAAATCCGCGCCCGCGTCATTCTCGAATAACAGTCCGCATCAACAAAATAAAAATCATCGCCATCACGCAACAGCGGGTTTTGGAACAAGTTGCAAATCAAAAAAAGCAACGCAAAACCGGTGACGAAAGCAAAAGAAAAGAGGAGCGCTATCGGAGGAGGGATTTTCAATATGTCGTGGAAACCGCCCCTTCCATGCACTACATCCAGCGTTCATTCAAGCTTGAAACGGGAATTAGAAGACTGGATTTTCGGGACAAGATGGAAGCCCGACTTCGACTTTTTCTCTTTTCGCTGTAACCCTTTGGAATCAAAGGGATTTTAATTGGTGCCAAAGGCGTGATTCGAACACGCGACCAAAGGCTTATGAGTCCTCTGCTCTACCACTGAGCTACTCTGGCGCAATCGGAGCAAGTGCGCTTTTAAAAAGAACACCCGCACAACGGTCAAAAGTATTTACGAAATCGGCACTTCTGTCAAGCGGCGAAAAAACCAAAATCCTCGCGTGAATTTCAAAAAGACGAAGATCGTGGTTTTTTCGTTTCCGTTCTTTTTAAGTCGCAAATTGTTATCGAGTGCGCGCGAACTATCGTCGCTCTGGATGGTGGAATTCATTCCCTCGCCAACGGGTTGGCGGAGGAGGCGGGAGACGGACTGGAGACGGTTGGGGCGACACAAACGAGCGTCCGTCGGTCTTGCTTGATAACCTGTTTTAAGCAGGTTGTGCCATGTTCTTCGCTTTTCACGCTTGGCTATTCGACATCGTCGCCGATGGTCGTAAGCCGCGGGATATGGATTTTTTCTTCGTCTCGGATTTTTTCCTCCGGATGGATCAACTCGGAAATCCGGCGGTAAGTCGCCAAAAATTCAGGGGCGACAAATTGCTCCCTCGCTCTGGGACGGGGAACAGGATTTTCGATTACTTCCAAAACCCGGCTGGGGTTTGCGCCAAGAACGAGGATGCGGTCGGAAAGATAAACCGCTTCGTCTAGGTCGTGGGTAATGAAAAGGATGGTGACATCGATGTTTTTCCAGATTTCCAAAAGGTAGTGCTGCATCTGGGCGCGGGTTTGGGCATCCAGTGCTCCAAACGGTTCGTCCATCAAAAGAATCCGCGGTCGGTTGGCCAAAGCCCGGGCGATGGCGACTCTCTGCTTCATCCCTCCCGACAATTCGTGCGGGTAGGAGTTTTCAAATTTCGAGAGACCGACCAATGCAACCCATTCGCGCGCTTCACTTTCCGCGTCGAAGGAAGATTTTCCGGTCATTTGCAACCCGAACATGACATTTTTTTTGACGGTCAACCACGGGAAGAGGGTGTAACCTTGAAAAACCATTCCGCGGTCGGGTCCCGCACCCGCAACGGGAACACCATCCA
>DYNR01000485.1 GCA_020720945.1 Chthoniobacter flavus
GTCAAGTGACGGGTTTGCGAGCGGTGGGCGTTTTTGGATGGGCGGAACGGGTTGCTGATTGTAGCCGAAACTGCAACTCGTTGATTTGGATAGCGTTTTGGCTTGCGAGAGGGCTCTCCTAGAGCAACGCATCACCTAGCCTCTCGCTAGCGAAAAAAATGTCAAAGAACGGGTTTCCAAAAACGGGATGGTTTTTGGAACTGTGGGAACTGTGTTTTCTGGGAGAAAGTTACACGATGAAACAAGGTGCGTCAAACTTAGTATAGGGCGTGCCTAGCGCGGTGATGACGCGGTCGCCGCGGTGTTCGCAGGAGCCGAGATCGACAAAGAGAATTTGATCTTCCTTTTCGTTGATGAGGTCTTTGAGGAGGGACTCGAATTGCGTTTTTTCTCCCGGGTTCAGATCGCATTCGAAAATGGAAAACTGGAGGTGGTTGCCCCAGTTGCGGCAGGTTTTGAAAACGCGCTGGAGGCGTTTTTCGTTGCAGATGTCGTAGCAGACGAGGTAGGAGCGGCGCATGGGGGAGAAGATGGCGGATGGCGGAGGGGGGATTTTAGCGGGTGAGGAAGGGGCGGTAGGCGGGGATTTCTTGGGAGAGGGTTTTTGCGAGGATGCGGGCCTGGATTTCGAGGGCGCGGCGGTAGGAGACTTGGTAGTCGAAGACGGGGTGGCGGATGAGGTGGTTCATGCGTTGTTCGTAGGCGAGGTAGAAGCGTTTGCGCCCGTCGGGGGTGAGGTTGACGGATTTGCCGGCGGAGACGAAGTGGTCTGGGGTGACCATGCGGTTGTTGATGGCGGTGAGGACGGCGGAGTCGGCGATGAGGGGGCGAAATTCTTCCATGAGGTCGAGGGCGAGGGAGGGGCGACCGGGGCGGATTTGGTGGTAGAAACCGAGGGCGGGGTCGAAGCCGACGGCGAGGAGGGCGACGGTGCAGTCTTTTGCGAGGATGGAGTAGGCGAGGGAGAGCAGGGCGTTGACGGGGTCGGTGGGGGGGCGGCGGTTGCGGTGGTGGAAGTGGGGACGGTGACGCGCTGTTTGGTTTTGCGGTAGTAGAGGATGCCGCACTGGCAGGGGTAGCCGTTGTCGCGGAGGAGGAGGCATTGGAGACCGATCTGGATGCGGTCGGAGTCCCATGCGGCGGGGGTGTCGCCGTCGGTGCGCGGGGCTCCCGCCTTGTAATCTACGGGGGTGCAGGTACCTTCGGAGGAGTCGATGAGGTCGAGTTTTGCGGTGATGCCGAGGCGGTCGGAGCC
>DYNR01000205.1 GCA_020720945.1 Chthoniobacter flavus
CCACCGTTGTCAGTTTCGGTTTACCCAGGGATGTCGCTGAGCATTTCGGCGTTGGTCGGGTATTTTTTCAAGAAGAAGAGCAAGCGTTCGATGGCTTCGATTGGTTTGTGGCCGGAAAGCCCTCTGCGGATTGTGCTGATTTTTTGCAGTGCGTCGGCGGGGAGAAGCAGTTCTTCGCGGCGGGTTCCCGAAAGGAAAATGTCGGCGGCAGGGTAGATTCTTTGGTCGCTGACTTTTCGGTCGAGCACCAGTTCCATGTTGCCCGTCCCTTTGAATTCCAAGAAAATGAGGTCGTCCATTTTGCTGCCCGTTTCGACTAGTGCCGTGGCGATAATGGTCAGGGAGCCAGCTTCTTCCGTGTTTCTTGCTGACGCGAATATTTTGCGCGGGATTTCCAGCGCACGGGTATCGACCCCGCCGCTCATCGTCCTGCCTTTGCCGGTTTGGGCGTTATTGAAGGCGCGTCCGATGCGGGTGATGGAGTCGAGGAGAAGGAAAACATCTTTGCCCATTTCTACGAGGCGGCGGGCGCGGTCGATGGCTAGTTGGGCGATGCGGGTGTGGGTTTTTAGCTCGCAGTCGTTTGAGCTGGCCAAGACTTCTGCGGAGGGGAGGGCGCGGCGGAGTTCTGTGACTTCTTCCGGGCGTTCATCTACGAGGAGAACCATGAGTTTCATTTCCGGATGCTTTGCAGCCACGGCTTCGGCGATATGTTGCAAGAGCGTGGTTTTGCCGGTGCGCGGGGGTGCGACGATCAGGCCGCGTTGCCCTTTGCCGATGGGAGCCATCAGGTCGATGACGCGCGTCGTGTGGCGGTCCGGGACGGTTTCGAGTTTGATCCACTCGATTGGGTTGATCGTGGTGAGTTCATCGAATACGGGTCGGTTCCGGTATTTTTCGGGGTCTTCGCCTTCGATTTCCGAGAGTTTGAAAAGTTGGGGTCCGCGGTTGCCGCGGCGGATTTCGCCTTTGATCCACATTCCGTCGCGCAGGTTGTATTGCCGGACGATTTCCGGGGTAACGAAAGTATCGCTGTTGGACTGGATGAAATTTTGTTTCGCGTCGCGGAGGAAGCCGAAGCCTTTGCCGGAGACTTCGACGATTCCTTCTTGGAATACAGGGACATAGTTTTCCGGCGGCGTATCGGGTTGTTGTTCGCCGGAAGGGTGGTTTTGACCGTGGCGGTTTTCGTTCGGAGAGCGGTCGTCTTGATAGCGGTTTTGGCTGTTGTCGTGGTGGCGGGTGCGCCTGCCGTTGCGGTCTCTGCGGGCGTGGCGATGCTCCCTGTGTTCCCGGGGGTCGCGGTATTGACCCGTCCTCGGATAGCGTTCATTTTGAACGGGTTGCTTTGGTGTTTCCGTTTCTTTTTCTCCGGCTTGCGCCTCTGGGGATGGCGTTCCGGTAGCGTGGGGCGATGGAGGGGTTTCCGCTATTGGACGAGGTGTTGCCGGCCGGGGAAGTGGCTCTTCGGGAGTTTCTCGTCGGGGAGTTTCTTTTTGAAGGTTGGGGGCGTTGTCGGCAGGGTCCGGTTTTGTGAAATCGAATTCCGTCTGCGAAGAGGAGGCGGGTGTTTGGTTTGAGGTTTTTTTTGATGCGCTCGGTTGTTTGGGCGCGGTTGTTTTGGTATTTTTGGCATCAGGGAGCGCAGTCGCTGGAGCCGGAGGGGAGGGGAGAGTTTCCGGCGGTGCAAAATTTGTTTGGGGCGGCACGGCCGGCGTTTCGGAGGACGGCGTTTCCGAGGACGGGTCATTTTTTTTCTTTCGTGGCGCACGGGGGCGCGGAGAGGCGAGGGGAGGAGCTTCCTGTGCCGGGTTTTCGGCGGGGTTTTGATCCTCGGCAGTTTTTTTTCTGCGGGTCGTTTTCGGTTTTGGTGCGGGGGCGATGCCCTCGATGGGAAGCTCTTCTTGCGGGTGTTCAGTCATGGAAAAGAAAGTCGGTTGTTGGATTCTGTATAGTTTTGCCGGAAAGCTGCAGGGATCCCTTTTCAGGCATCCTGCAATCGTTCCATGAGTTCGTCGGAGATGTCCGCGTTGCTGTGGACTTGGAGGATGTCGTCGTTGTCTTCGAGAGCGTCGCAGAGGCGCAGGAATTTGCGTGCGGAATCTTCGTTTTCGATGGTTGTCGAGAGGTCTGGCAAAAAAGTGAGTTTTTGTTCCGAGGGGGAGAAGCCTGCTTTTTTCAAGGCGTCGCCGATGGCGTAGAGGCGGTCGGGGGGGCAGAGGATCCGGAAGGAATCGCCTTCGTTAAAAAGCTCGTCTGCGCCGGCTTCCAAGATGGCTTCGAGGAGGGAATCCTCGTTGATTTCTCCGGAGGGCACTAGCAGTAACCCTTTCCGGTGGAACATATAAGAAACGCTACCCGAAGCCGCCAAGTTCCCGCCATTTTTTCCGAAAATCGTCCGCAAGTCGGCGGCGGTCCGGTTTTTGTTATCCGTTGCCGCTTCTAGGATGAGGGCGGTGCCGTCCGGGCCGTAGCCCTCGTAGATGATTTCTTCGATGGCTGCCGAAGCGATTTCTCCCGTGCCTTTTTTAATCGCTCTTTCGATGTTATCGGCGGGCATAGAATTGCTTTTTGCGGACTGGATGGCAGCGCGCAATCGCGGGTTGAAATCAGGGTTTCCTCCGCCCGATTTTGCTGCCACCATGATTTCTTTGGAAATGGTGGAAAACAGCTTTCCTCTGCGGACATCGAGGACTCCTTTGGTGCGTTTGATTTTCGACCATTTGTTGTGGCCGGACATGGTAATCTATAATGTTAGGGTTAGAGAGCGGAGTTGGAACGGCAGAACCCCCTTGCCGGTCAGCTTAGTTCCAAGAAACACTTCGACCCGTGATGAAAAATGAATGAATTGATTAAATGCACGGGGCGCAATCCGAGAGGGGAATCCAATCGGGAAAGGTGGAAGGACATTCCCGCCGCGTGCGACAACGGTGTGATTAAAGGTGGTTTTTGTTTTTTCGTCAACAGCAAACTGCAAAAAGTATTTTGCGGGGGTCTGTTTTTGCAAGAGGTTGATTTTGTGGAAGTTGTGCTTGAAAAAAACGCTGGCGGGTATTCCTTTTTTTCCCAAACCTTTTCGCTCCAATGCCTTGCATACCTTCTTTGCATTTATCGCACGGATTCAGGCTTGAGCCTTACCGGAGTGCTTCTGGGTTGAGTTTTTTCAGCGCGGGAGGGACAAACAACCCGTCCTTCCGGATCAGTTTGCCGTCGAACCATACTTCCCCGCCGCCGTAGTCTTTGCGCTGGATGCAAACCATGTCCCAGTGGATTCTGCTGGCGTTGCCGTTGCCCGCCGTCGCGTAGGCTTGTCCGGGAGTAAAATGGAAAGACCCCGCGATTTTTTCATCGAACAAAATATCCCGCATCGGGTGGAGGATGAAGGGGTTGAAGCCGAGAGAAAACTCTCCGATGAAACGGGCGCCTTCGTCGCTGTCGAGTATTTCGTTGAGCTTTTTCGTTTGCGCGCCTGATTCCGCGCCGACGATTTTTCCGCCGGAGAACGAAAGCCGTATTCCGTCGAAAGCTTGTCCTTGATAAATCGTTGGGGTGTTGAAGGTTACAAAGCCTTCCACGCTGTTTTTTCGGGGGCAACTGAAAACCTCTCCGTCGGGGATGTTCCGGTCGCCACCGCACGCCACCGCCCCGATTCCCTTGATGCTGAACCGCAAATCTGTCCCGGGGCCTTTGATTTCTACCCGGTCTGTTTTTTCCATCAAAGCCTTGAGAGCTTTCATCCCCGGTGCCATTTTCGAGTAATCGAGAGTGCAAACTTTGAAGTAAAAATCCTCGAATGCCTCGGTGCTCATTTTGGCTAATTGCGCCATCGCGGGAGTCGGCCAACGCAGGACGACCCATTTCGTGTGGTTGATCCTGTAGTCTTGCACCGGGCGCATCTTCCCTGCGATGAGAGACATTTTGCTTTCGGGAACATCGGATTGCTCGTTGATATTGTGGCTGCCGCGCAATGCGATGTAAGCCTGCATTTTTTGCATTTTTGCCAAATCCAACTCGGATGCGATGTCGAGGGATTCTTCGCCCGCAGCGAGTGCCAGCGCCCGCGAAATCCGCGCGCGATGAATTTGGACAAAAGGAATTGCCTTGCGTTGGCGGATCGCTTCGACCAGAGCCAAAACCATTTCGTCGGGCACATCAAAAGCATCCACCAATACTTTGTCACCGTGTTGGAGTTTCGTGGAATGGCGAGTTAAAACTTTCGCGAGTTCTTCGTATCGTGGGTCTTTCATCCTAAAAAGCAGTTAAAAAGATTGGTGGACGGTGAGGGGATTGAACCCCCGACCAACTGAGTGTAAATCAGCCGCTCTACCGCTGAGCTAACCGTCCGTTTGCGTTGGAGAAAATGCAACAG
>DYNR01000486.1 GCA_020720945.1 Chthoniobacter flavus
CAAGGGGATTTGTTGGCGATGATCGGGCCGGCATTGACCCCTCGGGGCGACACCTTCCTTGTTCGGACTTATGGGGATGTGCTGGCAAACGACGAAAAGAAAGTTTTGGCCCGTGCCTACTTGGAAGCCGTTGTGCAGAGAACTGCCGAACCCATTAAAGCTGCCGAAGGGGCAACGGGAGATGCAGCATGGAATCCGACTGACGAGTTTGGCAGGAAGTTTCAAGTCATCAGTATGCGCTGGCTCAACGAAGAAGAACTCTGACATTCCCCCAATCTCAAATTTCAAATCTCAAATCTCAAATTTCCACTTCCCCACCATGCCCTTGCGCCCGCCCAATCCACGCTCCTTTCCGTTTGCCGTTGCGTTCGCCGTTTTTCTGTTTGCCACCGGCATTTCCGCCCTTGCCCAAGCACCAAAACCCGGACAAAAGCCAGCACCGAAACCTTCCGATCCGAAAACTTTTTCGCTCACTACGATTGACTGCGGAAAAGATGCGCCGCCGCCGCTTTACGGCACCATCCTCAAGCGCGAAACCCCAGAGGAAGGGGGCACCGGCGAAGAAAAAACAGAAGTAGTCAAAGAGTTGCTTCCCTTTCCGAAAAATTCCCGGAGCGAAGCCGTGCAAGCAATTTTGACCCCACCCGTCCAGTTGTTGCTCGCTGTTGCAGGAGCCGATGGCAAAGAAACTTTTCGTCCCGTCATTGATATTCCCGCAAAATCGCCCAGCGACCGTTTTTTGGTCATTCGTTACCAAGACGAAGACGGCAAAGACAAGTATCTCGTCCTCGATGACTCCGTTGCCCAGCATCCCGCCGGCAGCGTTCGGATGGTCAATTTGACAAACGACCGGATTGCTTTTTCCGTAGGCGGCACCCCCGTTTCCGTTCCGACTGGGACTGGAGCGGTGGCAACCCCCGATGCCGATAAAGTCACCGACGGTGTATTTTACATGAATTATTTTGTCGAAAGACCCGGAGAGAAGCCCTATCAGTCGCCCGGCAAGGGGATATCGTTTGGGACGGCAGGAGAGCGGCTTTTGGCGTTTTACGGCAACACCACCAAGCGAGTCCGGACGGGAGAAAAGGACAGCGAAGGAAACTCCATCAAAACAGCAGTATCCCGCAAAGGGCTTGTGCAAGTTTACGACAGCGTAGCCAGCGCAAAAACCGAAACGGCTACGAAAACGCAGGTAGCATCCACGGAAAAACCCGAAGAAGAAATGGTTTTGCAGTTGATTCCCATAGGGT
>DYNR01000206.1 GCA_020720945.1 Chthoniobacter flavus
ATCCTGATTTTGTTGATAGTCGGGATGGTGCCTGTTTTGGTGTTAGCATACTTTAGTTTGCAATCGACGGCAAAAATTGCCGATGGATCGCGGGCGATGTTGCAGGCACTTTCTGCGAGGTTATTGGACACGATCGAGCGGAATTTATTTGAGAGATATGGAGATGTGCAGGCGTTTGCCAGCAATTATATTTTACAAGTGTATCCATTGAGTGCGCCAGAAGCGCAGAAGCCGATTACGGAAGCGATTAACACCTATGTGAGGTTGTATGGGATTTACTTGATTTCGATGGTAGTTGATGCGCAGGGGAAGGTGGTTGCGGTCAATACGCTGGATGCGTTAGGGAAGCCGGTAGATACGGGATTTATGATAGGGAAGGATTTTTCTTCTGCTCGGTGGTTTTTGGATGCGAAGGAGGGGAAGTTTACGGAGAGCAAAGAGTTAAGCGGGACAGTGGTAGAAGATGTGTTTAGGGATTCTGATGCGGTGAAGTTGGCGGGGTCGGAGGCGCTAGTGGTCGGGTATTCTGCGCCGATCAAGAATGACAAGGGAGAGGTGATCGGGGTTTGGCGAAATTTGGCAGATTTTACTTTGGTAGAAGACATTGTAAAGGGAGGGTGGAAGCGTCTCAAGCAGGATGGGTTTGCGTCTGCTGAGTTGGCATTGATTAACAAGCAGGGGACTGTGATATTTGAGTATGATCCGTCGTTGGCAGGGACGGAAGCAACGGTCCGTAAGGCGGATACGGTTTTGAAGTTAAATTTTTTAGAGGTAGGGTTGAAATCTGCGCAGGAAGTTGTGAGTGGTAAATCGAGTAATGGGCGAGATTTTCATATTCGGAAAAAGCAATGGTTGGCGGCGGGGTATAGTCCATCCAAAGGGGCGTTGGGGTATCCAGGGCTTGGGTGGGGATTGATTGTGCGGGTGCCGGAAGCCGAGCTTTATGCAGCCGAGCGAAATGCGGATCGGCTTACTTACACAGTGATTGGATTATCGGTTGTTTTGCTTGCGGGGGTTGCGTTTTTTGTTGCGAGGTCTTTGGTTGCGCCGATTCAGTTGTGTGTCCGGGCGGTCGAGCAATTGGCGGAGGGGGATTTGACGGCAGAGGTGGCGTTCAAGCGGAGCGACGAGTTGGGAACGATGGCGGATGCGTTGAATTTGTGCGTTAAAAATTTGCGGGGGATGGTTGGGGAGATGATTTCTATGGCGAAGGGGTTGGAAGGGGCATCGGTTCTTTTGGAGCAAACGGCAGGGGAGCAGGCGGCGGGGGCGGAGCAAATCAATGCCAGTTCGAACACGGTAGCGTCGGCGGGGGAGGAACTTGCGGCGACTTCGCATTCGATGGCATCTTCGGCAACGCAGATCAACCAATCGGTGACGACGGTTTCGGCGGCGGTGGAAGAAATGTTGGCATCCATCCATGAGGTGGCAAAGAATTGTTCGCAGGAGTCGGCGATTGCGCGTCGGGCGGAAGAGCGGTCGCAGGTTGCCAAGGATTTGATGGGGCAACTGGATGCAGCATCATTGGAAATCGGGAAAGTGGTGGAGCTGATTCACCGGATAGCGGATCAGACGAATTTGTTGGCGTTGAATGCGACGATTGAGGCAGCGAGTGCCGGGGAAGCGGGGCGCGGGTTTGCGGTGGTGGCGCAGGAAGTGAAGGAGTTGGCGAGGCAGTCGGCGGTAGCGACCGAAGATATCCGCAACCAAGTCGCGATGATCCAGCGGGGGACGAAAGAGTCTTCGGCGGCGATCGATGAAGTGGCAGGGGTGATCCAAGAAGTCAGTGCGATTTCCAGCAGCATCGCATCGGCAGTAGAAGAGCAATCGGCGACGACGAGTGAGATTGCGCGTTCTTTGGGGGAAGTGACGGGTGCGGCGGCATCGCTTTCTTCCAGCGTCACCGAGACGGCGGCTAGTGCGACCGATGTTTCGAGGAATATCCAAGGGGTGTCCGAAGCGACGACAGCGGCAGCACGAGGGGCTGAGAATATTGCGACTCGTGCTAAGGAATTGAAGCAAATTTCGCTTTCCATTAACAAATTGATGGGCGGGTTCAAGATTTAATTTTACGATTTAAAAATATGAAAATAGGAACAAAACTGACTCTTCCGGTTGCCGGTGGCTTTGCGGCACTGATGCTTACGGGCATTGTTATCATCCATCAAGTAATGATGGGGCAAGGCGAAGAATTGACTTCCGAGAAGATGAAAGAAATCATCGATGCTGCCAATCACTCGAGGGAGGTTTATGCGACGATGTATGAGAATGGGTCTTTCAACAAGGAAGGGATGATGGCAGAATTGGCGAAAGTAGGGCAGAGTAATTTTCGGAAAATTCCGCTTTATTCGACGATTCCGATTGTTGCGGCGTGGCAGACGGGGCAAGATTTATCGCAGAAGAACGGGGTGAAGTTTCGGGTGGTTCGCCAGAATCCCCGGAATCCCGAGAATGCGCCGACCCCGTTGGAAGCGAAAGTTTTGGCGGAAGTGGAAAAACCCGGAGTCAAGCTTTACACGGAAGCGGATGAAGCCAATGATTCCTTTATCGTGGCAAGCCCGGTTATTTTGACCAAAGACTGTTTGGGTTGTCACGGGGATCCGGCAACGAGCAAGACGGGGGATGGGAAAGATTTTTTAGGTTTTCCGATGGAAAACTGGCAAGCGGGGCAGGTGCGGGGAGCGTTTATTTTGACAGCACCGATGGCGCCGGTTCGTTCGGCAGCGATGGGAGCGTCTTTGTTGGCGGCGATGTGGTTGGTGCCGATTGCTCTGTTGATTTGCGTTGGGAGTTTGATTTTTATCCGAAAAAAAGTGGTAGCACCCGTGCAAGATGTTGAACGCTTGGCGGCGTTGATGTCCGATGGGGATTTGAGTCAAAAGATTGACTATGCCAGCGATGACGAGATCGGGGGGTTGGTGAAGGCATTGAATACGACGACGACAAAATTCCGGGATATTGTTGCGTTGCTCTCAAAAAATGCGAAGGAATTAGCGAGTGGAGCGAATATTTTGGATCAGACTGCGAGCGTTCAGGCAGCGGGGGCGGAAGAGACCAATGTGCAGTCCAATACGGTAGCATCGGCGGGAGAAGAGCTAGCGGTTAGCATCCAGCAGATGGCGGAGTCGGCGGGGAAGGTCAACGATTCGGCGACGACGGTAGCGGCGGCAGTCGAAGAGATGTCGGCATCCATTCACGAGGTGGCGAGGAATTGTGCGCAGGAATCGAGCATAGCGCATAAGGCGAACGAGCAGGCGCAGGCAACGAGGGCATTGATGGAGCGGTTGGACGGGTCGGCGCGGGAGATTGGGAAGATCGTGGAGTTGATTAACCGGATAGCGGATCAGACGAATTTGTTGGCGTTGAATGCGACGATTGAGGCAGCGAGTGCCGGGGAAGCGGGGCGCGGGTTTGCCGTGGTGGCGCAAGAAATCAAGGAGTTGGCGCGGCAGTCGGCGGCGGCAACGGAAGATATCCGGAGTCAAGTATCGATGATCCAGAAGGATGCCAAAGATTCGGCAAAGGCGATTGAAGAGGTGTCGAAAGTCATCCAAGAGGTGAGCCATATTTCTTCCAGCAACGCCTCTGCGGTCGAAGAGCAATCGGCGACGACGAGCGAGATTGTGCGTTCCTTGCAGGGGGTCAGCGTGGCCACGGCGGATATGACGGCGAATGTGCAGCAGGCGGCGAATGCGGCGCAAGATGTTTCGCAGAACATCCAAGGGGTATCCGAAGCGGCGGCGGAGTCGGCAAAAGGAGCGGTGCAAATCATCGAAAACGCCAAAGACATGAAAGGGTTGTCTGCGTCCTTGAGCGATGTCGTTTCCAAGTTTAAGGTTTGATGGTTTGGACGGCGGAGCAGGCAGGAATGAGGAATAGAAAAGGGTAAAACCTATTATTTATTTTATAGATATTTGACTGATGAAATTAGGGACGAAGCTAGTTTTGCCGATCGGTGGAGGGCTTGGAGCGCTCGTGGTGATTGGGTTGTTTGTGATGAATGGGGTCATCATGAACCAGGGGGTGGATTTGACGACTGACACGATGCGGGGGATCATTGATAGTGCGGAGCATACGAGGGCGATGCAAGCGCGGTTTTTTGAGCAAGGGGCATTTGACATGAAGGGGTTGCTTGGGCAACTTGAGAAGGTAGGGGTTGCCAATTTTCGGGAGACGACGCTTTATCATGCGATTCCTGTGGTGGCGGCGTGGGAGACGGGGGAGGAGACGGCGAAGAAGAACGGGTGTAGTTTTCGGGTTGTGCGGGATCAGGCGCGGAATCGTGGTAATTTGCCGACGGAGGACGAGAGTCGTGTTTCGCGGAATATTCAAGGGATATCGGAAGCGGCGGAGGAGGCATCCAAGGGG
>DYNR01000207.1 GCA_020720945.1 Chthoniobacter flavus
ATTGGCGCGGTTGATGTCGAGGCGGATAAAATCCAGGAGTTCGCGGTCGTCCATTTCGGTGAGGGCTTTTTCTGCGCCGCCTTCAAGGATGGCATCGGCGGTGGATTGCTTCGCCTCGATGAGTGCGTCGATTTTTTCTTCGAGGGTGCCGGAGGTGATAAACTTGTGGACGAGGACATTGCGTTTTTGGCCGATGCGAAAAGCGCGGTCGGTGGCCTGGTTTTCCACGGCGGGATTCCACCATCGGTCGAAGTGGATGACATGGGAAGCGGCGGTGAGGTTTAGCCCCGTGCCTCCGGCTTTGAGCGAGAGGATGAAGTAAGGTGCGGTGTTTTCGCACTGAAAAACTTCCACCAATTTTTGGCGTTCTTTTACGGGAGTCGCGCCGTGGAGGATGAGGCCGTTGCGCCCAAAAACGCTGGCGAGCGCGGAGTCGAGGGGGTCGGTCATTTCGCGGAACTGCGTGAAAATCAAGACCTTTTCGCCCCGTGATGCGATTTCTGCACACAGTTCGCCGAGGCGTCGGAATTTGCCGCTTTGGGCGGGAGCGAATGCCCCCGATTTTGTGAGTTGGTCCGGGTGGTTGCAGATTTGTTTGAAGCGCATGAGGTAGGACAGCACGAGTCCGCGCCGCCCGATGCCTTCGGCGTTTTCGAGGTCTTTTTCGAGGCTGTTTGCCGTTTGCTGGTAAGCCTTCGCTTGCTCGGGCGAGAGCGTGCAATAGACCTTCATTTCGGTTTTTTCCGGGAGGTCCGCTATGATTTTTTTGTCGGTTTTTAAACGGCGCAAAATGTAAGGGGAGACGAGGCGGCGCAGTGGTGCGTAGTGGGCAGAGTTTTCGGAACTGATTTGGGAAATGAAAGTTTTGAACTGCCCGGCGGTGCCGAGGAGTCCGGGATTCAGGAAGTCGAAAAGAGACCAGAGGTCGCCGAGGTTGTTTTCGACGGGCGTGCCCGTGAGGGCGATGCGGGCGGAGGAGGAAAGGCGGCGGACGGCTTTGCTCTGGCCCGAAGCGTAGTTTTTGATCGCCTGGGCTTCATCGAGGATGACCCACGCCCATTTCCTTTTCGTCGGCCAATCGAGGCGCGAAAGCATCCCGTAGGTCGTGATGACGAGGTCGCTTGCAAGCAGGGTTTCTTCAGTTGGGGCGAGTGCGGTATCTAGCTCAGAGCGATGAACGACAAGGAGTTGCAGAGAGGGGGCAAACTTTTCGGCCTCCCGTTTCCAGTTGCCGATGAGGGAGGCGGGAACGACCAAGAGCGACGGGCCAGACGCGGGGTCACTTTCTTTTTTCCGCAAAAGCGCGGCGAGGACTTGCACGGTTTTTCCCAGGCCCATGTCGTCCGCCAAGCACGCGCCGAAACCGCTGCGGGTGCAGAACCACAACCAGTCGAGACCGGAAGCCTGGTAGGGTCGCAGGTCGGCGAGAAGGGAAGGGGGAGGTGGGGCGGGACGCGGGTTTGCCAGTTGGCGCAGCGTTGCCGCAAGCTGTTCGCCGGGTTGTGCAAACGCCCATTCCCTCTGTTCTTCCCATTCCTCCTTGTCACGAAAATCGCGGGGAGCGCCCGCCAAAAGCCGCATCCCTTCGATGAAAGAAATTTCCCCGTCCTCCGCGATTTCTTTCCAGTGATCCAAGGCTTGCTGGAGTTTTTCCCTGTCCACTTCGATCCATTCTCCACGGAAAGAAACCAGCCCTCCGGCGCCTTCCAAAAGTTCCGCAATTTCCGCTTTCGAAAGTTTTTTCCCATCGACTTCGACCGCCACGCGGCACTCCAACATCGCGTCGATGCCGAGAGAAACTTTCTTTTTTTCATCGATGGCGGCGACGACTTGCGGGCGTTTGCCGCGTTTTTTCCACCAGTTTGGCAAACGCACTAGCAGGCCCGCATCCTCGTAAAGCGGGATGTTTTTCAAAAACGAAAACGCCTCTAGGGGTGTCCACGCCATCGGATGAAAAATGTCGCCGGAATCCACGAGTCCGGCGAGAAATGGGCAGGTTTTTGCGGCTTTGTGGAGAGGGGTGAGAAGGCGGAGCAAACCGGCTTTGTTTTTTGCTCCACCGTATTCTGCAAGAGCTTTTCCGAGAGGAAGTTGGGCGAGTTTTCCCGATTGGGAAACCCCGGAGCCGTAAGTGGCGAGGAAGGCGAAAGGGCATTCCGCGTCGGCTTTGTTTTCCGCAAGGTGGAGGGTGACACGCCCGACCCGCGACCAAACCGGAGCTTTGCGTTCCAAAAAGGAGGCGAGGCCGGAAGACTTCGCGACTTCTGCGCTAGTCCATGCGGCGAGCCGTCCCCAAATCCCGAGGAGGACATCTTGCGAAAGGTATTCTGCGCCACGCATCGGGGGAGCGTTGAGAATCCAGGAGACAAGTTCCGCTTCCCCGGGAACTTCGATAGCGGGCAACGAAGGCCCCGCTTCCGGCAGGCGGCACAAGGCGCGGATGAAAAAGTCCGCAAAGCTTTTCCAGAAAAGAATTGTGGGATCCGCACCTTGTCCGGCAGGATGCCCGCCGAGGTGGATCAGCCCCGCTTCTTCTCCATGCGAAAACGCTTTTGCGGTCTCCCCCTCAGAAGCGATGCAAAGGAGATGCCCTTGCGGGCTCAAGGCGAAAGCCAGAGCGGGAAGAGCATTCTCGGCACTTCCCGTTTCCTGCAATGTTTCTTCGATTTCGCGGGACGGCAAGGAAGTCCCCATCTTTTATTTTTTCAAAGCGGCGCGGAAATCTTCGGGGGAACCACCCAAAGATTCGCAAGATTCCAAAAGGAAATTCACCGCTTTTTCAGGGATGGGAAGGCCCGTTAAAAAATCTTCGCCGTAGTGGGCGACAGATTCTTTGAGCTCTTTGAGAAATGTTTCCGATTCGCGTTTGGGCGACATTTTTCCAAAGTGCGGGAAAGAGCCTGCTGCAAAAATCCAGAATGGCATTTTCGCGCCAGAGTCCCAATCGTCGGGGGCGTGGACAGCGGGATCTTTCGCCAGCTTTTTGAATTGCCCGTTTTCGGTTGATCCCGGGAAACCAAATTCGATTTCGTTTTTCAGACATTCGGCACGAAGTTTTTCCAATACTGCGGATGGGGCACGACCGGCGGAAACCAGTTCGTTCAACTCCTGCGGATCCTCTTGCAAATCGTAGAGCCACTCAAAAGCACCATCGTAAAAATAGGCGTATTTGTAGCGGTCGTCGCGGAGTGCGACCCACCGGCGTTGTCCCCGCAAACATTCCATCCAAAGGGAAGAGCGGTCGCGCGGGAAGGCGGTGCTACCGGGAAGCAGCGAACCGCCTTGCAACGAGTATTTCGCGTAGGCGGGTTTGTAGGAAAGGTCGATACCGGCAGCGTCGAGCATCGTCGGAAAGAGGTCCAAAAGATCGACGAGGCGCGCGTCTTTTTCCGGTTGTTGGAAAGAGGCGGGGTGGCGGATGACAAAAGGGATTTTTGCCGCGGAGTCGAGCGGTAACGCCTTTTGGTAGAAGCCTTTGTCTTGGAGCATCTCGCCGTGGTCTGAAAAGAAAACGATGAAAGTGTCATCGAGTATCCCGAGTTTTTCCAAGTGTGCGACCACGCGCCCTACGGCGGCATCTACCATGCTCACCGAGGTGAAGTAAGCCTCGCGGATCGCCCGTTTTTCTTCGTCGCTGTCATTGTCTCCATACCAGTCCGAAGGCGTGTTGTCGAACGGTGCGGGGCGAGAGCGTTCGGCGGGTTCGGGCAGATCGATGCCGCGATACATCCCTTGGTAATCTTCGGGGATGTTGAATGGCGGATGGGGAGCGATCCACCCGCAGGTCAGCAGGAAGGGGCGGTCGCAGTTTTCGTCCAACCAAGCGATGGAGCGGTCGGCGACCCAGTTGGTCCCGTGCAATTCTTCGGGGACGAGGGATTCCTGCGCTTCGTGATAAACCACGGGGCGGACACCGTGGATGCTGCGGACTTCGCCGTGTCCGTGGTCTTTTAGGAATTGCAAATATTGGTCGTCTTGGATGGCTGCCGGGATTTCTTCCATCAGGTGGAGTTCGTTGTAGCCGTGGTGCTCCCGCGTCGGATGGAAGTGGCACTTGCCGATGGCGGCCGTGTGGTAACCGTTCTCCGCCAAGACTCTAGGAAAAGTAGGAAGGCCGCTATCGGCGATGCTTTGGCATGCGTTATCGACATAGCCATGGCCGGCGGAGGTGCGGGAAGTCAGGAGGCAATGGCGGGCGGGAACGCAAATGGGATTGGGCGAATAGGCGTTCGTAAAAGCCCTGCCTTCAGAAACCAGACGATCGAGATTCGGGGTTTTTAATCCGTTGATCCCCAAGGAAGCGATGGCATCGTAGCGGAATTGATCGACAAAAAGGAGGAGGAAATTCGGGCGTTTTTGGGA
>DYNR01000208.1 GCA_020720945.1 Chthoniobacter flavus
GTCCAGTCAATCTTGACTGAACACTAACCCGGAACAAGGATTGACAAAAACCGCTTCGTTGCGGTTCTCGTTTATTCTCAGTGCCTTGCGATTTGGTCGGCGACTTTCTGCGAATTTGTCGTCAATTCCGCAATGCGCCGGCTAATCTCGTCGGTCGCCGCGACTTGCTCGCGAATCGAACACGCGATCGAAGAGGAGTTTGCTGTCGTGACGCTCAACGAATCGTAAATCGTGTGGATGAGCGAGCTGACCGCTTCCACGGATTGCCGCAACAAGTCCACCTGTTTGCGAATGCCTTCCGTCGCAGATGCCGCATTTTTCGACAAGTCTTTGACTTCTCTGGAAATGATGGCGAAACGGGCACCGTGCTCGCCTGCGCGGGTGGCTTCGATGGTGGCGTTCAGCGCAAGCAAATTGGTTTTTTCCGAAATGTTGAGAATGAGGGCGACGATGTTGTCAATTTGGCGGAAGGCGGATTCGAGAATCTCCATCTTTTTGATCGCTTCCTGGCCCTGGTGCAAGCTGGTTTCGGAAAGGTGGAGAGCCTCCGAAGATTGGCTGGAAATTTGGCTTCCTGTCGCGTTAAGTTCCTCGCACGCAGAGGCAACGGTATTGACGGCCAAGGTGTTTTCCGCTGCGAGATTTGCGACCATCCCCAGCGCTTCGCTGCTGCCTTTCATGTGCATCCCCGCATTGTTGATGATGACCGAACTGCTCCGATACGCGCCTTTCATCCCGCGCAGCAAAATGGGGCGGTGGTATTCCTCTTGGCTGAAGCAAGACATTGCGGAGCCCGTTTCCCGCACGAAGGAATCCGCCATGTCAAGCATCGAGTTGATGGCTTTTACCATCGGTCCGTAAACGGGGTGCTCGCTCAAGCCGATGATCCGGGCTTCCAAATCTCCCGCGGCAGCCCTGTGGCAAATCTCGGTGATGCCCCCCAGCGAATCATCTTTAGCGACAACGACTTCGGCTTTTTTCTCTTGCACGACTTCGGGTTTGGTTTCGGCTTCTTTGTTTTTTTTGGTGAAGAAAAACATGGTGTTTGAAATGGGTGGCGGTTATCGGATCGAGTTTTCCAGCTTGGTCTGCCCGGCCAGGCTAAACACGAACTGGCTGTAAGTTATCTTGTTGTCGGAGAGCAACTTCAAAACGGCGTTGAACGACGAAGTCATGCCTTCTTTGTGCGAGGAAAACTTGGCTTCTTCGGCCAGCAAGGAGGCGTAAAGCGGGCGCACCTTCGCCAGTGCCTCGGGGCTTGGCACCCGGCGGTTCGAGTGGTATCCGATCAGTTTTCCCGAAAGGTCGTAGCTCGGCGTGACATGCGCGAACACCCAATACTCATCCCCGTTCTTCGCCATGTTCAAAACATACGCAAAAATTTCCTGTTCTGCTGCAAGTGTCTGCCAGAGAAGATAAAACACGCAACGAGGCATCGCCGGATGGCGCAAAATGCTGTGCGGTTCGCCGAGCAACTCCTCTTCGGTATATCCGGACACCCGGACGAACACATCGTTCGCATAGGTGATCACACCCCGCAAATCTGTCTTCGATACAATGATTTCGCTCTCTCCGAAACTGATCTCCCTTCCAGTGGGCAGGGGGCGCTTGGTGGTAATTTTCTCGTAATCGACGCTCATGGCTTTTCTGGTTTTAAAAATTTTCTGGGTGCGCTTTGTCTTGGCCACGACCATTCAACCGCACGCCAAGCACTTCTCGCGCTTCTCTTTTCAGCTTTCAATACTACCATTCCATCGTCTGCAAGCAAGCAATTATTTCAAAACTACAAAGCCTTGCCGTTATTTAATGGTGTTTTTTCCTTTGTTTTTTAAGTTCGGTGAGGAATTCAAGAAAGCCGTTTCAATAAGTGGACAACCTGTTCTTTCCTGTGCGAGAATGCCGACCGATTGCGGGTGCGTCATTGCATTTGGTTTTTTGCGCCCGGACGACAAAACAATTTCTCCATCCCATGAAAATCACGCCTTCGCACCCGTTTCTTCTCGCCGTTTTCGGCGGCTTTTCGTTCTTGCTCGCTTCGTCTTGCGCCGCACCCGTCACCGTGGAAATCACCGAAAAACCGCTGGTCAAGGATTGTATCCCTTTCGGTATCAATGTGAACAGCCAAGCCTACTTCAGCGGGCCCCAGCTCAAAATGGCAGTGGAAGAAAATTTCGAGGGTTCGCTTTACCGCCAAGTCCATTCGGGCCCCATGTATGATGCCAATGGTTTTCACAGCACCATCAACACGGTGGTTAATAAAAATACCGGGAAACCTGTTCCGTGGTATGGACTTCTGAAAGGTGCAGACTTCACGATCCTCTCGGGGCCCGCGCGGGGGACACGCGGAAAAATCAAGGAAATCGAATTGAGGGATTTCGAGGAAGCTCCCGGAAAAGTCAAACAAGGCTCGTGGTTCATTTTTGACAAACCGCTCAAGATGCCTGCCGACCAACCCACTTTTTCGGTCAAAAACGACATGGGCGCAGGCATGATCGTGGAAAATCTCGAGCGGGTAAAAGACGGCACGATGGGTGTCGGCAATTCCTTCAACCCGCAAGGCAACTGCACCATTTATCCCGAATCCCGCACGGGAGGTTTTGGCTACGCATCCGCTTGCATCGACCCGAAAATCCCCGAAGCAAAACCGGAAGAAGAGGCCGATGCCGACGAGGGCGACAAGAAGAAAGACACGAAGGATATGAAGGGCGGCACGATGGTTTTCACTATGCCCTACCAGCACTTCATGGACAATAACGGCTCTTGGCATTTCAACTGCTGGATGAAAGCCAAAGAACCGGGAGCAAAAGCGAAAATCGGCGACAAAAAATTCACGGGTGTCCAGGAGATTGCGCTCACGCCGGAGTGGAAAAAATACGAGTTGGTTTTCAAGGCGGACAAGGTAGAAGAAATGAAAGTGCCCTCCGACAAAAAACGGCATCAAGTTCGGTGTTGAACCCGTCGGCGGTGCCATCCTTCTCGACGATGTGCAAATTTGGAAAGACGGCGACAAAAACCCGACCCCCTTCAATGATCAAGTCGTCGAAGGCCTGAAAGAAATGGGCATCAACTCCTTCCGGCGCCGTCAACATGGGCGGCGACACCATGGAAAATTTCCTCAACCCGGCACTGAAAAAATACCGCTACGAAAACAGCGTTTTCTTTCCGCTCGGACCAAAAGGCAAGCAAACGAAAGACCCCTACTCCCTCCACGCCGTGCTCTCGCTCTGCGAGCACCTCAACATGGAAGCATGGTGGTGTTTGCCAGGCAACCTCCGCCAAGATGAGATGGATCTTTTCATGGAATATATCGGTGGGCCCGAAACGACCAAAGGCGGCAAACTCCGCGCCGAATTGGGCCACCCGAAACCTTGGACAGAAACCCTCCGCAAAATCCATGTCGAGATCGGCAACGAGGCATGGAATGCGATGGGACGCTTCCTCGGCAGCGGGTTCAACGGCCCCGACTACTGGCGCGAACTTTTCACCCGCGTAAAAAAATCGCCCTACTACAAACCGAACATTATCTGCCAGGCGGCAGGTCAAAATTACTCCGACCGGATGGCTGACCAAGTGTTGACTTACACCAAAGGCGAAGACGGCGTGCAGATGGCGGACAACTACGCCACGGGAATGTATCAAGTCCACGACCTCTGGAAAACCCAACTCGAACAACTCGACACGGACGAAAAATTGCTGAACTTCATCTTCGCCTATTCGATGAATGGCTACCTCGGCAAACCGTTCCAAAAACAAATGGAAATCAGCAAAAAACACGGGGTCGAATACTCGATGTATGAAATCAATATGCATGTCACCGGCGGCGATGCTCCCGTAGAACCCCGCGTCAAAACCAATGTCTCCATCGCTGCGGGCATCAATGTCCTCAACACGATGCTCGGTTGCCTCAAATACGGCGGCATCCGCACCCAAAACTTCTTCCAACTTTTCCAGCAGTATTATAGTGCCATGCCTCCGGGACCGAAAAACATCCCGATCTGGGGTGCTGCCCTCAGCCTCCGCCCCGACCAAAAACGCTACCGCCCCACTGGTTTGGCGCTGATGCTGACCAACCGCGTCCTGAAAGGCGACCTTTTGGAAACCAAACATTCTGCGGGTGAACCCACCTACACAGGGCAAATCGTCCACGGCGGAAAAAAAGCCGGGAAAGCCAAAGAAGACGAAGAAAAAACTTTTCCCGTCATTCACAGCTACGCTTTCAAGGACGGCAAAAATCGCGGCCTCATCCTTTTTAACTTCGACCTGGCTTCCCCGCAGGAAGTCGAACTCAAATTCTCCGGCACAGCAAAAAAACCGAAGGCTTGGAAAATGACCGCCGACTCCCCGACCGCAAACAACGAAT
>DYNR01000209.1 GCA_020720945.1 Chthoniobacter flavus
AAAAAGCAAACCCCGGACTCTTGCGAGCCCGGGGTTGCCAGAATTTTCCAGAATCCCCGCGTCGGGGTTTCTCTGAAAAGGCTTCTCGGATCTTAGTAATCCATTCCGCCCATGCCACCCATTCCGCCCATGCCACCAGGTGCCGCAGGTTTTTCCTTCTCCGGCACTTCGGTGATGAGAGCTTCGGTCGTGAGGAGCAACCCGCTGATGGACGCGGCGTTTTGCAACGCGCTGCGTGTCACCTTGGCAGGATCAACCACACCGGCTTTGATGAGGTCTTCGTATTCGCCCGTAGCAACATTGTATCCTTCTGTGCCCGAACGCTTTTTGACTTCCTGAACGATGAGCGCACCTTCTTTGCCCGCGTTGTTTGCCAACTGGCGCAAAGGAGCTTCCACCGCACGGCGGATGATGTCGCGACCGATCGCTTCGTCCCCGCAAAGTTCGAGAGAATCCAAAGCTTTTTGGGCGCGGATGAGAGCGACACCACCACCAGGGACGATGCCTTCTTCGACTGCCGCACGCGTCGCGTGCAACGCGTCTTCCACGCGGGCTTTTTTCTCTTTCATTTCGGTTTCCGTCGCGGCACCGACATTGATCACGGCAACGCCGCCAGCGAGTTTCGCCAAGCGTTCTTGGAGCTTCTCGCGATCGTAATCGGAAGTCGTTTCCTCGATTTGACGGCGGATTTGCGCGACGCGAGCCTGGATGTTCGCATTGCTTCCTTCGCCTTCAACGATCGTCGTGTTGTCTTTGTCAACCGAGATCCTCTTGGCTTTTCCGAGATCGGAAATGTCAATGTTTTCGAGCTTGATCCCGAGGTCTTCGGTGATGCAACGGCCTCCCGTGAGGGCGGCAATGTCTTCGAGCATGGCCTTGCGGCGATCCCCGAACCCAGGTGCTTTAACCGCACAGATCTGGAGCGTGCCACGGAGCTTGTTGACAACGAGCGTCGCAAGAGCTTCCCCTTCAACATCTTCGGCGATGATGAGCAACGGGCGACCCGATTTTGCCGTCTTCTCGAGGAGGGGCAACAGATCTTTCAAGCTGCTGATTTTCTTCTCGTGAATGAGGATGTATGCGTTTTCGAGTTGGACTTCCATCGCTTCCGCGTTGGTGACGAAGTAAGGGGAGAGATAGCCCTTGTCGAACTGCATCCCTTCCACCACATCGAGCGAAGTCTCAATGGATTTCGCTTCTTCAACCGTGATCGTCCCGTCTTTTCCAACCTTCTCCATCGCATCTGCAATGATCTTGCCAATGGTCGTATCCCAGTTTGCGGACACGGTGGCGACTTGCGCGATTTCGTTGCTGTCTTTGACTTTCGTGGAGATTTTTGCCAATTCGGCAACAATCGCCTCGACCGCTTTGTTGATCCCGCGCTGCAACGAGGTAGGATTCGCTCCCGCCGTCACATTCTTGAGACCTTCGCGGTAGATGGATTCTGCCAACACCGTCGCGGTCGTCGTCCCGTCCCCTGCGATGTCGCTGGTTTTGGACGCCACTTCGCGGACGAGCTGCGCGCCCATGTTTTCGTAGGGGCATTCGAGCTCGATCTCCTTGGCCACCGTCACACCATCTTTGGTGATCGTCGGGCTACCAAATTTTTTGTCGAGGATGACATTGCGGCCGGACGGCCCGAGCGTGGCTTTCACCGCCCTCGCGAGTTTTTCCACGCCACGCAACAGCGCATGCCGCGCCGCTTCGTCAAACTGTAGTTGTTTTGCTGCCATAGTATATTTCTATTTGATTGATTGTTGTTTTTTGAATTAACCGATGATGCCGAGAATGTCGTCCTCGCGCATGATGAGGTAAGCTACCCCGTCCACTTTGACTTCCGTGCCACCGTATTTCGAGATGAGCACTTTGTCTCCCGCTTTGACGCTGAACTCGATGAGTTTGCCTTCGTCGTCGCGTTTGCCTGTTCCGAGAGCTACCACTTCTCCTTCTTGCGGTTTTTCTTTCGCCGTATCGGGGATGATGATGCCATTCTTGACCTGCTCTTTTTCATCGAGAGGTTTCACGAGCACACGATCGCCGAGCGGCCTGATGTTGACTGCTGCCATAGTTGTATTGTTATTTTGGTTTTTTTGTTTGTTAACAATGTCCCACCGCCCCGTAGGAGACGGGAGACCCTTTGTTAAATTGTTTGCGCCTTCGGACACCCAGATGCGGGCATCCGAACCCTAGTGTGTAACTGACGCTAAAATTGCTTTTTATTTCTTCTTCTCGTCATCGACGATCTCGAACTCCGCATCGACGACATCGCCTTTGTCCGCAGCACTTTCTTGGTGCTGCGCCCCGCCTCCGGGCGCACCAGCATCCGGACCGGCACTATCCCCTTGCGCGGAAGATGCTTGCGCATAAGCCTTTGCTCCGATCTCCGAAGCCTTCTGCTGCAAGTTGTTGTAGCTGTCTTTGATCGCTTCGACATCGTTGCCTTTGAGAGCTTCGCGGACTTGGGCGACCGCATCTTCCAAAGTTTTCTTGGAAGCACCGTCCATCTTGTCTCCCATTTCCTTGATTTGCTTCTCGGTCTGGTAAGCCAAATTGTCGGCGTTGTTGCGGATCTCGATGCTTTCCTTCGCCTTGCGATCTTCTTCCGCATGAAGCTCCGCCTCCCTCTGCAAACGCTCCACCTCTTCTTTGGACAAACCGCTAGAACCGGTAATCGAAATTTTCTGCTCTTTCCCTGTCCCGAGATCTTTCGCGCTGACATTCAAAATCCCGTTCGCGTCAATGTCGAAAGTGACTTCGATCTGCGGCACTCCCCGCGGCGCTGGCGCAATGCCGTCCAAGTGGAAAACCCCCAAGTTCTTGTTGTCGCGAGACAGCGGGCGTTCCCCTTGGATCACCTTGATCTCCACCCCCGGCTGATTGTCCGAATAGGTAGAAAAAATCTGCGACTTGCGGGTCGGGATGGTCGTGTTCCGAGGAATCATCGGTGTCGCGATGCCTCCCGCCGTCTCGATCGCCAAGGTCAGCGGCGTGACATCGAGCAACAAAACATCTTTCACATCTCCCTTGAGAACGCCACCCTGGATGGCCGCACCAATCGCCACGACCTCATCGGGGTTCACCCCTTTGTGCGGCTCTTTTCCGATTAACTGCCGCGCCGTATCGATGACCTTGGGCATACGGGTCATGCCGCCGACGAGAACCAGCTCGTCCACCTCGGACATCTGCCAACTCGCATCTTTCAAACACGCGTTGACAGGAGAAACCGTGCGCGCAAACAAATCATCGCAAAGCTGTTCGAGCTTGGAGCGGGAAAGGTCCTTTTGAATGTGCTTGGGCCCAGTCTGGTCAGCCGTGATGAAGGGCAAACTGATTTGGTATTGCTGCGTGGAAGAGAGTGCGATTTTCGCTTTCTCCGCCTCTTCTTTGATGCGCTGGACCGCGTCGGGCTGCTTGCTCAAGTCGATGCCCGTATCCGCACGGAACTCGTTGATGATCCAATCCATCAGACGGTTATCCCAGTCGTCACCACCCAAATGCGTGTCGCCGTTGGTCGCACGAACCTCGAAAACCCCCTCGCCAATCTCCAGCGAAGAAATATCAAAAGTCCCTCCCCCCAAATCATATACCGCAATTTTTTCGTCTTTCTTCTTGTCCAGCCCATACGCGAGCGATGCCGCCGTTGGCTCGTTGATAATCCGCAACACATCGAGACCGGCGATTTTCCCCGCATCCTTCGTCGCATTCCTTTGCGAATCATTGAAATACGCGGGCACGGTAATGACCGCCTGCGTGATTTTTTCGCCCAACTTCGCCTCGGCGTCCGCTTTGAGCTTGCCCAAAATCATCGCAGAAATTTCCGGCGGCGAAAAAACTTTCGGCTTGCCATCAACTTCAACTTGAATGTGCGCATCCCCGTTCGCCGCTTTTACGAGTTTGTAAGGAACCCGGTGGGCCTCCCCTTGCACCTCGTCATACTTGCGCCCCATGAAACGCTTGACCGAAAAAATCGTGTTCGCAGGGTTCGTCGCCGCCTGGCGCTTGGCAGCCTGGCCGACAAGCCGTTCCCCGGTGCCCTTTGAAAAAGCAACGACCGACGGTGTCGTCCTCGCCCCTTCCGAGTTTTCCAAAACAACGGGTTCCCCCGCTTCCATCACGGACATACATGAATTCGTCGTCCCTAAATCGATTCCTAGAATTTTAGCCATAGAATTGTGAATTGCCCCACAATAAGCAACAACGATGCCAACCTGTAAAAAAATTCTATAACTGACTCAAAACAAACAAGTTATAAAATATCAAAGCAAAAACAAAACCAGGGAAACCGCCCCGAAAGCGACATTCTGGCACACAAGAAAGACCTTTACGCCCACCTGTGGCGCACGCAGTGGCACAAAAAA
>DYNR01000210.1 GCA_020720945.1 Chthoniobacter flavus
GGAATTAGTGGAGGGATGTATAACTCGCTTCATAAGAACGGTTTTTAGGTCGGTGCATCGCCGCTTTGCGCAGGTTTTTTACAAGAAATTGGTTGGTTCATATATCATGAAGTCAGCCCATAAAAAACAGAGCGACAGGAAAATCAATGAAACTGTTTTCGTTTCCCGTTGAACGGTAATAATGCCGCGGAGGGATACGCTCCGTCGTGTCCCAAATTTAAGGGGAAGTCCGCAATCATTCCGTGATCCAATGGGGGGGAAGGATGAGTTTCAGACATCCTGACTTTGTAAGCTCTGCGACCAGTGCTGGTGTTATTTTTGGAATGTGGTCAGTTCCACATGGATCTGGTATTTTTCCGAGAGCTTCCGGTCTTGCAGTAATTTTTCTATCGTTTCGATGAGCGTGGTCGGCACATAGCGTCCGTCCTTTTCGAGGGCTTCGTGAAATAGCTCGCAACTCAGAATCCCGTATTGCGCCCACTGGCCGGGAGGGGTTCCGAATTTTCGCACCCAATCATCGTAGTCGTCGCGGTTGATGATGCTACCCGTAGTCCGCGGATAAAAAAGTTCGGCGGGAAAATCCTTCGCAAATTCGCGGAGATCGGAATGTTCCAAGATATTCGTTCCGAAGACCGGGATGCTGATCTTGGCAGCCTTCATGACTTGCCCGAGAACCTGCAAATCCTCCGCCGTGCTGGTGAAAACGATGGCATCGAAAGTGCGGTTGTCGCGGTAAAATTTGAGCGACTGGTAGAGAGATTGGTAGCTGGCAGGGGGCTCGTAGCTGCACCGGAAAACCTCGCCGAAATGTTTGTCTTGCCGGAGTTCGTCTTCGATCTGCGCCGCAAAGACACCGCCCATGTGCTCGATCTGCGGCCCGATCACCAAAATATTTTGAAACCCACGATCGCGCAGAGTGGCCACGATCGGCCGTGTCCAGAGATCGATGGAAGGTAATGCGGTCAGAAAAAGGTCGGGATCGAGTTTGGGCAGGAATTCTGGCTTGATCACCGATGGGGCGACGGTCGGGACGGCGTAAAAACTCGAGATCGCCCGCGTCGTTGGCACTTCAAAGGTGTAATAGGGAGCCATGAGGAACGCCGTGGCGCGATCCTCGCTCAGTCGCGTCACTTGGAATTTATTCGCCATGAAATCCCCTTTGGTATCGAAAGCGGAAAGCACGACTTGCTTCCCGAGAATCCCCCCAGCGGCATTGACCCGATCGAGCGCGAAACGAACCCCCTCAGAAATTTCTCTGCCATCGCCTACCGATTCATTGTTGATGAAACCGATGTGCCAGACGGGGGCGGAATGGACCGCGCGGATGCGTTCGCGCTCGAAGCGGGTGAATGCGGCGTTTTCTGAAGGCGAGCCAAATTGAAAAATACCGATGCTGGCAAGCAGGAAAAAAGCCGCCAGTAGCGCAAGGGTCAGGATGATGGCGTTTTTAATCATGGGCAAAAAATTATAAAAGTTGGCGTGAAACGAGGTCTCGGAAAAGACCTTCTTGGACGATGAGTTCCTCGTAAGTGCCAGTCTGGCGGATTCCACCATCGGCGAGGACATAGATTCGGTCGGCGTTTCGGATGGTCGAGAGACGGTGTGCGATAACGATGCGCGTGGTTTTTAAGCGTTCGACATTCGTGCTGACGGTTTCCTGCGTGGCATTGTCGAGGGCACTCGTCGCTTCGTCCATGATTAGAATCGAGGGTCGTGCAACGAGTGCGCGGGCGATGAGGATTCGCTGTTGTTGTCCGCCGGAGATCAGGCCCTCGCCGACCATCGTGAACATCCCCATGGGCATCTGGCGGAGGTCGGCATCGAGCGAGGCCATGCGAGCGGCTTCCTCGGCCTCGACGAGCGGGCAACCGGTTCCCATGGCGATATTCTCGAGGATGCTTCCCGGAATGATGCGTCCATTCTGCAAGATGCAGCCGATCTGGCGGCGCACTGCACGGACATCGAGGTTGGCAAGATCTTGCCCGCCATACAAAACACTGCCTGCCTCGGGCGATTCAAATCCGAGCAGCAGACGAACCACCGAGCTTTTACCGGACCCGGACGGCCCGACAATCGCGACGAACTCGCCTGGGTTCGCCACGAGCGAAACCTCCCGAAGCACTGGCTGACTCTCCGGGGAATAGCGGAAGGTCACATGCGATAGCTCGACCTTGCCATCGAGTTTTCCTGGCGCGTGGCTACCCAAAACCTTCTCGGGATTTTCGTCGAAAATCGGCTGGAAACGGGCCAACTCTGGACCGACCGACCAGAGTTCCCAAATCCCATTGGAAATCCCGAGAACTCCTTGGCTGAATCCCGCAAACGCAGTCATGAATGCCAAGAACTGCGCCAACGATATTTTGTCCCTCCACACATCGCCAACCAAATAAAAGAACAGGATCGTGAGTGCCGCCGGGAAAATGATGCCGAGCAGAGCGACCCGGCAGGCGGCGGATGCTGCAAAAAATGCGGCCTCTTGCCCCGGAATGAAATCCTCCATGAAGCGGGCGAGCATTCGGTTTTCCGCAGCCGCAGCACGGATTTTTCCAATGCCGTCAAACATCTGCTTGAGCAATGCGGCTTGGCGTCCTGAGCTTGCCGCCACTTGGGCGAGCGGCAAGAGGCTACTGCGCAAAAATACCAGCAGCAGCACAGCGTAAAGAAGGGAACCCGTCACCCCAACGGTTGCCAGCCCAGGGCTGTAATAAAAAAGCATGACCGCATTGGCGAGACCGAAGAGAGAACTCAAAAATTGCTGCGAAGCCACGGTGAAAACTTGCTCTTGGATGCG
The DNA here is from genome assembly GCA_020720945.1 of Chthoniobacter flavus. Classification (GTDB taxonomy): domain Bacteria; phylum Verrucomicrobiota; class Verrucomicrobiia; order Chthoniobacterales; family DYNR01; genus DYNR01. Next base: position 2,792 of record DYNR01000210.1, read on the forward strand.
GGTCGTCGCAAGCACGCGCATACAGAGGTCGCCCGCATCATACCGGCGAAAAAAGCTGACGGGCAGGCGGAATAGGCGGTCAAAAATCGCGGCCTGGAAGCGTTCCATCTGTTGGGATCCGAAGGCGAGGAGGAGAATCTGAGGGACGACATTGAGCAGCGTCGCACTCACGCTGAGGGCGACTAGCAGCACGAGAAGATTCCCGAGTTCCCCGCTGTTTGCCGTGGGAATAATCCTGCCGGTCACATATTCCACAGCAACCGGTTGCACCAGCCCTAGCCCGCCGACAAGGAGTCCAACGGATGCCATCGCGACCCCGAAGCCTGCCGAACCAGAAAAAAGAAGTTTGAGAATATCGGCGACAACCACTTTCCGATCTGGAAAAGTGCGGTAAATCTGGTATCCGGTCGGGCGCAACTCCGAAGCAAATCGGCCATCGAGCGGATGACTTCTCCCAGTCGCAGGATCAAAAAAACGCTTTCCTCCGATTTCGATGAGCACGGGTTGTCCGTCGGTTTTGAATGCGACCATCGGCTCGCCGAGACCACGGAAAAAACCTTCCCCGAAACGAACCTTCCGGAAGCGCCAGTGATTCGCCTCCATACAGGCACGGAATCGCGCATCGGGTTCGAGGCCAGGCGGGAGTTCCGGCTCTTCGTAGTCTAGACCGTAACGCTTTGCGAGGATGCTCAGGAGGCGACCCTCGGGGTTCTCTGCAACTGCGTCCCGCGCCGTATCGTCAACGAGTCCGCGCAGGCGGTCGAACTGCGCACGGACCGCACTCTGGCTGCGTCGTTCATCGGAGACCCTCCGTTCGTCCCTCCGCCGCTCGCAGCGGGCATCCTCTAATAAAACTCTCTCGGCAAATGCTTCGAGCAATTCGTCTGGTCGCAATGGTTTTACGGGTTCCCCAGCCGCATCGCCCTCGATGGGCAGCTTTGCAAGAAGACTCTCGCGGCATGAACGCAATACGGGTTCCGCACTGGTAATGGCTCCCACAAAGCGCGTATCCACGACGGGGACGGCGATGGTTTTTATCTTCGCAGCAGGCAGGGCTGGCAGGATGTCTCCGCTGGCAAGGGTCAGCAGATAAACCCTGCGACCGTCTGGAGCGATTGCAAAAAGGTTGATTTCGCCTTCGAGCAAATGCCGGAAGCCGACGAAGGCATCGAGTGGGACGCTCCGGTTAGAATCCATCGTGCCCATCTGTCCTTCCGCAAAAATTTGAGTGACCGGTTCGTTAAGCATGGGGCTTTTCGGTTTCCAGCTTCATGAGATTCGCGTAGGGCGGACTGGATTCCATGAGCGTGGCGTGGGTTCCGCGTGCGATCATTTTTCCATTTTCCATCATGATGATTTCGTCGCAATCGCGGATCGTGCTGAGGCGGTGGGCGACGATGAGACAAGAGCAGCCACGGCGGCGGATCGCCCGGTCGATCATGAGCTCAGTCGTGGGGTCTAGCGCACTGGTCGCTTCATCGAGAATGAGAATGGGCGCATTCCGGGCGAGAGCGCGGGCGATTTCGAGCCTCTGGCGTTGCCCTCCAGAAAAATTATTGCCCATCTC
>DYNR01000487.1 GCA_020720945.1 Chthoniobacter flavus
GATCCAACAAAGAACTACCAACAGAAAACCCAATGCCTGCCACCAACCCGCCTCCTACTTCTTCCCGCAACCACCGCACGCTTTTCCTCGGCCGCAAACAGGAGCTTGATTGGCTCCGTGCCGCTTGGGATGCCACCCTTGCCGATGGTCCACAGTTCCGCATCCTCACCGCCGAAAGCGGATACGGAAAAACCAAGATCGCCCAAGCTTTCTACACTTGGCTGAGCACCGAGCGCGACCCCGATCACTACTGGCCCGATACTTTGCTCCACGAAGGCAAAGACCTCCGCGTGATGCCCGATATGACCGGAGTCCAGCACGCCACAAAAATCCCTTGGTTTTGGTGGGGCCTGCGCTGGGAAAACCCAGGAGATCGCAACCGCATGGGGCAGACCTCCCCCTTTATCTCCTCCCGCCACGATCCCTCATTCTTGGCCCACGAAGAAGCCCTCCTCGCCGATGTCCACACCCGCAATGCCTGCATCAAAGCGGTCATCGCCATCGGGAAAACTGGACTCTCGATGATTCCGGGTGCCGATCTTGTTTCCAATCTTGTGCAAGCCGCCTCGGATATCGGAGAAGCCGTGAACATCGCCAGAGAACACAGGGAACACACCCAAGCCTCTGCCATTGATGCTTCTACCGAGAAAGCAATCGACGAAATCCTCCATTCCTTTACTCTGCTGCTCGATCGCCCCAAAGGGGAAAAAACTTCTCTTCCTGTCGTGCTATTGCTCGATGATGCACAGTGGCTTGACCCGCTTTCTCTGGAAATTCTCCGCCGCCTTTGGAGACTCGCCGTAGCAAAGCATTTTCCTCTCTTGGTCTTTGCTACCCACTGGCAAAAAGAATGGAACGAAAATTTCCAAGACACTTCGCCCGAAGGTTCGTTCGCCCGTTGGATTTTGGAATTGCAAAACCCTCCCCCTGACACCCCCGATTCTTCCCGCAAGCTCGAAGTCCTCAAACTCGGCAAGCTAACCGAGGTGCGGGAACTCTTGGCGGCAGAATTTTCGGGTCTCTCCGAAGAGCAAACTTCGTTCCTCTGCGAGGAAGCGGCGGGCAATCCCCGCCATATCAGCGAGATCATCGAGTTACTTAGGCGGAAGCCCAATTGGTTCACGGATCGCGATTTTACCAAGGCTCTTACGCCAAAGTGGAAAGACTTCCTCTCCAAGGAGCAACTCGATTTGCAAAAACTCGAAAGCGAGCGCTTCGACTCCATTGCAGAACACCTCAGGCAACT
>DYNR01000211.1 GCA_020720945.1 Chthoniobacter flavus
ACCCCCCAACCACTTACGCCGCATCCCCTCCCATCCTTCCCCTCTTAAAATAACCCCCGCCGGTCCTCCCATCCTTCCCCTCTTAAAATAATCCCCGCTGGTCCTCCCATCCTTCCCCTCTTAAAATAATCCCCGCCGGTCCCCCCCCTCCTTCCCCTCTTTCCCATTCCTCCCATTCCTCCCCTCTTTTTTTTTGCTTACGCAACTCCCATAAAATCAGCGACTTACGCCACGCGCAAAAAAAGCCTGCGCGATTTCCTCCGGTTCTCGAAAAAAAAAGCAAAATTTTATCTCGCTGAAACCCAACGACTTACAACGATTGCAAAAAATAACCCTTGCACCGCTTTGAAAAACTGATATTGTGTTTTCAAGCGAGGGGGATTCCCCGAAACGCAAAACAAACCAAAACAAAAACAAGGAAAGAAGAAAAACATGAGAACCAACAACATCACCACCGAGCAAATGAAGGAAGCTATTAACAAACTCAATGACCTTGACCCCCGCCGGATCGTGGCGGATTTTTTGGCCTTTGACCACTCATGCCCCTGCGGCACCTATTGCGCCGCCGTTCTCACTCCCCTCACCGGGGAGGTCGACTTCATTCACGCGGCAAGCCGGTCATGCTCGGCTAACGAGTATTTCGGGGAGGACGGAGTATTGAGTCGGATGACGATTTTGTCGTCAACCCGCGCTTATTGGGCACCCTCTCCGGACGAGGGCTTTGAATGGGAGGATGGTGAGGACTATGTGCACCCAGCGGGGGATTATTCCGGCTGGATCACCTCGGAGGATTTTGCGGACCTGGAGGCGGAGGACCAGGCGAAATACACCGAATGGTTTGCCGTCAGCAATACCCCTATTGACGGCTGGGGAGACCCAGAAATGGCGGAAGAGGTGGAAAAGACGATCGAAACCCTCATCGAAGAACTCCGGGGGGAGATCGAAGAAGAAGACGAGGAAGAAGAGGAGGAAGAAGACGAGGAAACCTCGGGCGGGTTGTGTGGCTGAGTCTGCGGTGGGGGGGGGCGAATACAGAAAATTTTAGCCCACGTGAGCGTGAGATAAACAAAACAACAAACAATAAACTAAAGGAAAAACGAAAATGAAAAAACAACCAGCTATTTATACGGTTTACCTCCTCGGCAACGAGGTTGCGGAAACGACCAGAAAGAGGGAGGCAATCGCGATAGCCCGCCGATTCGTGCGGGAAGGAAAAAAAGCAGTAAGAATCCTCCGGTTCGAGGATTCTGACTCGGAGGAAATCCGGTTCTGAAAACAAAACAAAACAATAACCAAACCAAAAAAACCCAATGAAATCTAAACGCGGAGGAGCCCGTGTCGGGGCCGGGCGCAAGCCCGTCCCCCCCGGGGAAAAAACTGCACCAAAAATCGTTTATCTCCTCCGACCCCAATGGGAGGAGATAGCAAAAAAAAAGGGGGTCCTCTCTTGGGGGAAATTTTTTTGGGCCCTTTACAAAAAAAGCCCCCCCTGATCTCCAAGTCCTCCCCCCCCAATCCCCTGATCACCAATCCCCTGATCACCAAGCCCCCCCCAAGCAAGGACTCCCCCAGCAAGTTCCCCCTCCCCCGCTCCCAGCACGGAGGAGGGAGTCAACCCCCACCAAGCCTCCGCGTCCACCCTCCGAGCAGCAACCGCATAATGTGCCCGCGTCACCCCCTCCGATTCATGACCCATCTCCGTACGCAGAGTTGCTAGGTCTTTATTTTTTGCGAGGTAGTAAGTACCGTAAGAGTGACGCAAGCAATTTTGCGGCCACCTCGGCCAGCCCAGAGCCCCCGTCACCATTTTTCGCAGACGGTAAATTCCCGGTTGGCCCTCCGGGAAAACCCTATCCTCAGTCCCCACATCCCCCCCCCTAGCAAGAGCCAGCCACTCCCCCCCCACTGGAGGGAGAGACACATAGCGCGGCATCCATCCACGCACCCGTTTCGGTTGTCGCACAAACACCTCGGCCGCACCCACATCCCCCCAAGTTGCAAAAAAAATCTCCGCGCTCCGCAACCCGCAAAACCCCCCGAGAGCAACAAAAGACCACCATCGTCTGCGATCCACCCCCGGCAACAGCAACCCCGCGCGCAAAACCTCCCTCATTTGGACGACCGTTAGCACCGCCGGCAAAGCCCCGTCCGTTTTTTTTGCAGGAGCGGCGATCCGCGCGAACGGGTTTTTATCGATTACCTCGAGGAAATCCTTCGACCACGCAAAAAACCGCCGCACGATCCGGAAGTGGTCCCATTTCGTAGCTGGACCGACCTCCAACCCTAAGACCCACTCCTCCAGTTCCCTGTGGTTGATTTCCCGCAATCTCCTCCGCCCGAATTTCTCCAAAAACCGGCGGCCGACATAGCGGAATTTTCGCGTAGTCGAATCCGCGCACCCCTCATGTTTTGCCAGCCAAGACCCCCAGACCTCGCTCGTCCGCTCCCCTCCACTTTCCCCTCCACTTTCCCCGCCCTCCGCAAAGCCGATGTCCCCCGCTCGGTCTGCGTCCGCATTACCGCCCGCGTTTTTCGGGTATTTTTTGTCATCGATTTTCAGGACCGCTTTCCATCCCTCCGTCCGCGCTCGGATTGCGAACATTTCCGCGTCGGAGCGCGACGGGAAAAACTTACGAATCCTCCGTCCTCCCGTCAGCGTTGCGGGTAGATAGACCTGATATTTCCCGCCATTTTTTGCGGGGATTTTTTTGACGGTGATAGTAGTTGAACGCGGCATAAACTGGTGGCTTTTTCGGTGGCTTTTTCGGTGGCTTTTAACCAGTCCACAACATTGCATTTTTTGCTAGTTTGTGCAACTTTCAGCTTTTTTGATCCATCTTTGCGCGCGGAGCAAGCGCATATAAACCAACGCTTTACGCTGCATCAAAAAAAGCAAATGCTTGTCTCCAAGCCGCTTGCGCCGCCCACGATCTCAAGTGCCTCCCCCCCCCAGGAGCGCACTGAAAGGGCGCATTTTCCCTAAGACAAAAAGCCACCGAAACCGAGGCGGTGGCTTTATTGCGGTTTTTTACTCGGAAAAATCAACCAGCAAAATCAACCAGCAAATAGGGGATTTCCGTCTGGCTGAACCGCTCCATCTGGGAGTACACCGCTGCGATAAAAGTCCCCCACTGCTCGGGATAAACCGTCTGGCATCCCTCGCTCGATGTGCTCCCGCGACTTCCGCGGTGGATGTTGATGGCCACCCCGTCTCGCTTGCTGCGTCCCTCTCCTTCCCCGTGACGAGCAACAGGCAACGCCTCCCCCCGCGTCGCTGGACGCAACGCAGGATAGCCGCCCCCCGGGCGCGAAATTCCGTGGTTCCCTTTGCGGTACCGATACAACCCCGGCAACAGAGTTGCCACCCCCGCACGCAACCGGCTCGGATCGGTGTTTGCGTTGTAAGTCCCAAAAAACAAGGGACTTACAAGAATTAACGCGTCATCGTAAATACCGATGTCATTCGCGCCGGGGACTCCCATTGTGTCACGGTAATAACCGCGGACGGCCAACAGTGCGACAGCATCAGTTACGCCTTTTGCACGCAGGATTTCTTCCGCTTTCTCTCGCGTTATTGCTGGTTTTGCTTGGGGGATTATTCCCATTTTTTGAGGGGGTAAAAGTTGAATGGATTGCTCCGGACCGCGGCCCAAAATGAGACGGCCTGCCAGACGGGGACCGCATCGTTCGCCATGGCCTCGAAAAACTCGCGATCACAGGCCGACCGAGAAATCTGCAATCCCTCGCGGATGTGTCCGTGATGCTCGTACAGCCAATCGTGCAAAATCGCGGCGCGGTTGTATCGTCCGTACATCGCGACAATCGGCCGTAGGAAAAACGGTACGCTCGCAAGGTTGGTTTTGTAACCAGACGGGATGACTAGATCAACATACTCGTATTCCGGTTCTGTCTCGACATAGAGAGAACAGCAAAGATCGTGATCCAGCACCCAACAATCCCCTTTGATGCTCCAATAAACACGAGGTTCTTTTTGAGGATCGGAGTGTTTAGTCATAGATGTAAAAAGCGTTCAACCCATCACGCAAGCGAGCAAACTCATCTTCGTGCGCGACCAGTTCCAGCCCCGTCATCGCTCCCTCCTGCTGCGCCAAAAATTTCCGGTAAAGAGCGAACCTCTGGGTGTCTTCGCATTTCGCAACAGCAAAACCACCGTGAGGCAACTCTGCTATCTCTGTAGCAGTCAAGCATTTAGCGGTTATCATTGCTCCTCGCTTTCTCCCGTTTTTTCGATGCTGTTTTTTTGCGCAGCGACTCATACGTCGCGCCCTCCGCAAATCCCCGCAAAAAAGCGGGAGGCATTTGCGGGATATATCCATCACCGCATTTTCCGT
>DYNR01000212.1 GCA_020720945.1 Chthoniobacter flavus
TTCAGGAAAATAACAGAATGGGAAAAATCCTGTTTTGACAAAAGGGGGGTTGCTGTTTAGCATCCTTCTTCCCATGGAAAAGTATAAAGTTTTGGTAGCGGATCCGATCTCGCAGCGCGGGATCGACGAGTTGGTCAACGAAAAATCTCTCGAAGTGGATGTCAAAATCGGGATCAAACCCGATGAGTTGCTTGCCACCGCTTCGGAATATTCCGCCATCGTTGTGCGGAGCCAAACGAAAATCACCGCTCCCGTGCTCGAAGCGGCGACCAAGCTCAAAGCGATCGGCAGGGCCGGTGTCGGCGTGGACAATGTCGATGTGGAAACGGCTACTGCAAAAGGTGTTATCGTGATGAATACCCCTGGGGGAAACACCGTTTCGACCGCCGAGCACGCGTTCTCTTTGCTCGTCAGCATCGCCCGCAACATCCCGCAAGCCGACGCGAGCGTCAAAAGCGGAAAATGGGATCGCAAGTCTTTTGAAGGGGTGGAACTCTACGGAAAAACTTTGGGCATTTTAGGAATGGGACGCATCGGCACCGAAATCGCCCGTCGCGCCGCCGCCTTCGGGATGCGGGTGCTGGCTTACGACCCCTACCTCTCTCCCGCCAAAGCGGCCACTCTCCAAGTGAACCTCATCGAAAACATCGATGCCCTCCTCCCTGAGGTCGATTTTATCACGATGCACATGCCGCTGACGAATGAGACGAAACACATGATCGACGCCCGCCGCATCGGGTTGATGAAAGCCGGGGTGCGTATCGTGAACTGCGCCCGCGGAGGCCTCATCGATGAAGCCGCTCTCGCCGAAGCCCTCAAAACCCGCCATGTCGCGGCGGCGGCATTGGATGTTTTTGAAGTAGAACCCCCGCCCGCCGATTACGCACTTCTCAAACTCCCGAATATCGTTTTCACCCCGCACTTAGGTGCCTCGACCGCAGAAGCGCAAGAAAGCGTTGGTATCGAAATCGCCTTGGCTATCCGCGCCGCCCTCATCGACGGCGAAATCCGCAATGCGGTGAATATGCCAAACATCGATGCAAAAATGCTCGCCATCTTGGGACCCGGCATCGAACTTTGCGAGCACCTCGGAAAATTCCTTGGCCAAATCTCCCCGAAACGCCCGCAAACTTTGCGCATCCGTTTCTGCGGAAAAATCAGCGAATACGACCTCACCCCGATGTCCCGCGCCGTCCTCACCGGCTACCTCCAGCACATCGGCGGCGCAGAAGTGAATTCGGTGAACGCTCCCAGCTTGGCTAAGAGCTTGGGGCTCAATGTCGTAGAAAGCAAGCACACCGAACAAGGCGAATTTACCGAATGGGTCGAAGCCGTCGTGGAAACCGAAAACGGGACTTGCTCGATCCGTGGGACATTCTTCGGCTCGAAGCCCCGCATCGTCATGATCAACGAGAGGTTTGTTGAACTCATCCCGAACGGCGTAGTCCTCATGCTGGAAAATAAAGACCGCCCCGGAATGGTCGGCCACATCGGCTCCCTCTTGGGCCAGCACTCCATCAACATCGCTTCGATGTCGTTGAGCCGCGATACCGTCGGCGGTTGCGCTCTCACTCTTCTCAACCTCGACTCGCGTCCAGAGGATTCCGTTTTGAAGTCTCTCTTGGCAGACCCCGCCATCGTTTCCGCCAAAGTAATAGAACTTTGATCTTTCCGCTCTACCGAACAAAAGAAAACAGTCATGAAATTTGAAAACCAAGTAGCCATCGTCACGGGAGCAGGCCGAGGAATCGGGGAAGCCATCGCCCGCAGACTTGCCGCAGCAGGCGCTAAAGTCGCGGTCGTGAGCAGGACGGAATCGAACTCTCAAAAGACCGCCGATGCCATCAACGCTGCCCACCCCGAAGCCGCCCGTCCTTACGCGGTGGACATCGCCGATTTCGACGCTGTCCAGTCCACCATGGAAACCGTCTTAAAGGACTTCGGGCGCGCCGACATTCTGGTGAACAATGCGGGAGTTACCCGCGATAATCTCGCCATGCGGATGTCTTCGGAAGAATGGGATACCGTCCTTGACACCAACTTGAAGGGAGTTTTCAACGCCACCCGCGCCCTCCTGCGCACGATGGTCAAACAACGCTACGGCCGTATTGTCAATATCAGTTCTGTCAGCGGGCTCATGGGCTTGGCGGGACAAGCAAACTACGCAGCCAGCAAAGCCGGCGTGATCGGCATGAGCAAAAGCATCGCCCGCGAGTTAGCCGGCCGTAATATCACCGTCAATGTGATCGCCCCCGGCTTTATCGAAACGGACATGACCGCTGTCCTATCCGAAGAAATCCGCAAAGGCGCCCAATCCCAAATCCCCATCAACCGCTTCGGAGCCGTAGAAGATATCGCCGCTGCTGTCGAGTTTTTCGCAAGTGCCGACTCTTCCTACATCACCGGGCAAGTCCTTGCCGTTGATGGAGGTATGTCCATGTGACGCTTCCCTGATGACCCTGTATTTCCTCCGACACGCCGATGCCGCATGGGATGCGGCATCGGATTTTGTTCGCCCCTTGACCCCAAAAGGAATCGCTCAAGCCGAAAAAATGGCGTCCTTTTGCGACAAACACGGCTTGGTTCCCTCCCCCATCTGGCACAGTCCCTACTTGCGCGCCGCCCAAACCGCAAAAATCCTTCACGCCCGCTTCCCCTCTTCTCGAATTGCAGAAAAACCTTGGCTCGGGTGCGGGATGTCCCCCGCCTCTCTCTGCGACCAAATCAACGCCTCGGGCGAACTCTCCGAGAATTCCTCTCTTTTTTTGGTGGGGCACGAACCCGATTTCAGCCAATCCATCGAAGCCCTTTTGGGCATCCAAGGAGGCGGGGTCAACATCCGCAAAGCCTCGCTCACTTCCCTCGAACTCTCATTTCCCGTCATGCCCGGCACCGCTTGCCTCGACTTCTCCCTCCCCGTCAAGTTCGTCGGGATTTCGTGAGTCAATTCTCTTTTGAAAAAACGGAAATCCCTTATCTCCGCAAAAGGATTACCCTCACCGTTTCCCCCCGATTCCCCTTTTGCCTCCGCGCTAAACCAGATTATCGGAGGTTGCCACACACACAACCTACAATCGCAAAAAATGATTTTGTAGTGCCTTTTGCGAAAATCCCCCCGTTTCTCGATAGAAGCCGCCCTCCCGACCAGAAATCTGGGCTAGCGTTTTTAAGCGGTTGAAATCTTGTGGGCGGCACGGCAATGGTGGGAAACCGCTTAAAGACGCTGAATCTACGCTTAAAGGGGAGGGGAGGGATTTCCTTTTGCAATCGCACATCCATCACGCAATTTACACGGCATCCAAAACCTCTATTTTTTCAGCGGTATTATCCAGATATTTCATTTCTATTTTTTAAAGCGCAACTTTAGCGTTTTTAAGCGGTTACAATCTGAGTATTTCCCTTCCATTTTTCTTTCCTTAAGCGTAGATTTAGCGTTTTTAAGCGGTTGTAATTTTATGAGTATTAATCAGGAGTATCTTGGTTCGGAGGGATATCAGTTTATCGGTGCTGTTTTTGAGGTTTACAAGGAACTCGGACATGGTTTGGGCGAGGAGATTTATCAGGAGAGTCTGGAGATGGAATTAACCGCCCGAGACCTTCCGTTTGCAGCCAAGCAGGAACTGAAGGTTTTTTACAAAGGCCGTAAATTGCGCAAAACCTACATTCCGGATCTCTTCGTTTTTGGGGGAATCGTGGCGGAACTTAAGTCGGTAAAAAGCTTGCTGCCGGAGCATGAAGCCCAGCTTTTGAATTATATGCGAATCACCAAAATGGCGGTGGGATATTTGGTCAACTTTGGCACGCCTCGGGAAGTAGAGTGGAAACGGTTCATTTTGCGAGAGTTTATTCCGGCAAACCGAGGGAAAACCGCTTAAAGACGCTGAATCTACGCTTAAAGGGGAGAGGAATGGATGGGGGTTCCATGCGGAAGGAAAGTCCCGAGGCCAATGAGCAAACCAACTTCCCCCTCTTTCTTTTTTAAGCGCAACTTTAGCGTTTTTAAGCGGTTGGAATCTTGTGGGCGGCACGGCAATGGTAGGAAACCGCTTAAAGACGCTGAATCTACGCTTAAAGGGGGGAAATGGATTTCCTTTTGCAATCGCACATCCATCACGCAATTTACACGGCATCCAAACCCTCTATTTTCCCAGCGGTATTATCCAGATATTTCATTTCTATTTTCTTTTTTAAGCGTAGTTTTAGCGTTTTTAAGCGGTTGAAATCTTGTGGGCGGCACGGCAATGGTAGGAAACCGCTTAAAGACGCTGAATCTACGCTTAAAGGGGGGAAATGGATTTCCTTTTGCAATCGCACATCCATCACGCAATTTACACGGCATCCAAAC
>DYNR01000488.1 GCA_020720945.1 Chthoniobacter flavus
TTTGCAACCCGTTGCTAGAAAAGAAAATCAAACGATTCGCAAGGTTGAAACCGGATCGAACAGATGGCATCGTCCGGGCTGGATTTCAAACAGCATCCGGTGCCCGACTTCCCGCCGATCCACGGAAGTCCTGCTCCTGGAAACGATGGTGTGGCTGCCCGTCCTGAGATAAAAAAATGTTTCGGCACCCATCGGTTCGACGATTTCTACCACCCCTTGGAATGCGTGCGGAGGCGGTGTTTTTCCAGGGGGGATAATGTCGCAATCTTCGGGACGCACTCCCAAAATGACTTCTTTTCCGATGTAAGGAACCGCGTTGGGGCGCACCCCAAAAGGAAGCTGGATCGCTCCCCCGTCTTTCTCTTTGAAAACCAAACAGGAAACATCTCCGCGCAGCGTTCCGTAAACAAAATTCGTGGCGGGACTCCCCAAAAAACCGGCGGCGAAAATATTTGCAGGGGAATGATACAGCTCCAGCGGCGTTGCGATTTGCTGCAATTTCCCATCTTTGAGCAACGCGATTCTTTGCCCCATGCTCATCGCTTCTACTTGATCGTGCGTGACATAGACCATTGTCGTTTGCAACCTCTGGTGCAGTTTCACGATTTCGGTGCGCATCTGCAACCGCAGCTTGGCGTCGAGGTTGGAAAGCGGTTCGTCAAAAAGAAAAACTTTCGGCTTGCGGACAATCGCTCGTCCGAGGGCGACGCGCTGGCATTGCCCCCCCGAAAGCGATTTCGGCTTGCGCCCCAAAAAATCTTTGATTCCCAAAATTGACGCGGCATCCATCACGCGGTCGTGGATTTCTTGGGAAGAAAATTTTCGCAGTTTCAACGCGAACGCCATGTTGTCATAGACCGACATGTGCGGGTAAAGAGCGTAGTTTTGAAACACCATGGCGATGTCCCGGTCTTTCGCGGGAACATCGTTCACCAGATCTCCCCCGATGAAAATTTCTCCTCCCGTGGCATCTTCCAGCCCGGCAATCATCCGCAGCGTCGTGGATTTTCCGCACCCCGAAGGACCGACCAATACGATCAACTCGCGGTCGTGGATTTCCAAATCTAAATCAGAAACCGCCAAGGCTCCTTCTTCTCGGCTTCCGCCATACCGCTTGGAAACCTTCCGTAAAAGGACTCGTGCCATAGTTTTTTTAGTATCCGGTCAAAAGTGAAATGACACCCTGAACCCGTGAGATAAATGCAAAGAAGCTCTGTAAGGCATTGGAGCGAAAGGGTTTGGAA
>DYNR01000213.1 GCA_020720945.1 Chthoniobacter flavus
TTTTTATCTCCCCCCGCCTGCAACTCCTCGCGCAACGCCGCGACAAACGCCTCGTTTTGCTCGCGAGTCCCCACCGAAACCCGGATCCATTCGGGCAACTTGTAACTGCGCATCGCTCGGACAATGATCCCTTTTTTCAACAAAGCACGAAACACCGCATCCCCGTCCCCCACATTCACGAGAACAAAATTCGCATAACTGGGAACGAACGGCAACCCCAACGCCAAAAACTCTGCCTGCAAATAATTCCGCCCGCAATGCGTCACCTCCCTCGTTTTTTCGATGTGCTCTTTGTCCAAATACCCTGCCGCCGCACCTTCTTGCGCGATGCCGTTTGCGTTGAACGGTTGCCGGGTCTTTTGCAAAATATCCACGATCGCCACGGGAGCGATACCGTAACCAATCCGCAAATTGGCGAGCCCCTGGATCTTGGAAAAAGTGCGCATCACGACCACATTCCTCCCCTCCCGCACATAGCGGATTACATCGGGCGGCGAATCGACAAACTCGTAGTAGGCCTCGTCGAATATCACCAGCACATGCTCGGGGACTTTCGCCATGAAATCATCGAGCGCTTCTTGCCGCAAAAGCGTCCCCGTCGGGTTGTTGGGATTGGCGATAAAAACCTGCCGCGTCCTCGGGGTGATGGCCTGGAGCATCGCCGGCAAATCGTGCGTAAAACCGGGGTCTTCCACCTCGACGGTCTTCGCCCCAAACAACTGTGCCATAAGGGAATACACGGCAAACGCGTGCTTCGCCGTCACCACTTCGTCCCCCGGCTTCAAAAACGCGTGCCCGATGAACTCGATGATTTCGTTGGAGCCGTTCCCGAGCAAAATGTTGCCCCGCTCCAACCCGAGTTGCCCGGCGATCGTCCCCCGCAACTTATACCCCCCTCCATCGGGATAAAAATGGGCTTGATCGAGTGCCGCCCGCATTGCAGCCAAGGCGGCGGGCGAAGGCCCGAGCGGGTTTTCGTTCGATGCCAGCTTGATGATCTTCGACGGGTCAATGCCCATTTCTCTCGCTAACTCTTCGATCGGTTTCCCGGGCTCGTAAGCCGTGAGGTTCAAAACATGAGGGTGCGCAGTCTGCCACATAGACTTGTCATCGGAACAAAAAAACGCTCAGACTGCCAGCGCATTTCTTTCTTTTTCCATGAACCGAAAAATCGCCGTCCTCTCCGACTCCCACAACCGCCTCCCCGCCTCGGCGGAATCCGCCATCCTCTCCGCCGATGAAATCTGGCACTTGGGCGATGTCTGCGAAGATTCGGTCCTCGACCCCCTCCGCTACTCGGGAAAACCCCTCACCATCGTCCGGGGCAACAACGACTCAAATTTTTCTTGGCCGCTCGAACGCCGCCTGCACTTCGGCAAAAAAACTTTTCTCCTCACCCACATCCCCCCCTCCCATCCACCAGAAGCCGATGTCGTCCTTTGCGGGCACACCCATGTCCCAAAAAACGAAATCATCCGCGGCATCCACTGGCTCAACCCCGGCTCCATCGGCCTCCCAAACAAAGGCGCTCCCGCCGCTTGGGCATGGCTCTCCCTCGATACCGAAACAGGAATTTTCTCCTGGGAACCCGTCCCGGTTCTTTAAAAAACTTAACTGATTTAGCCACAAGTTGTTGTGAACATAAAGATTCCGTTCTTCCTCGCTCTCGCCACCGCCGTTCTCTTCGCCGGATGCTCTCCTTCCCAAAAAAAAGAAGTCGTGGTTTACACCTCCGTTGACCAAGTCTATTCGGAACCCCTCCTGAAAAAATTTGAAAAATCAACCGGCATCAAAGTCAAAGCGGTTTACGATGTCGAAGCATCCAAAACCGTCGGTTTGGCGATGCGCCTAGAAGCGGAAAAGGATGCCCCGCAAGCAGATGTTTTTTGGAACAACGAGTTCTTGCAAACTTTGCGTCTAGACCGCCTCGGGCTCTTCGCCCCGATCTCGGATGCACCCGCCCGCACACTGGCAGAAAAAGTCCCGCAAAAATTTCGCTGCCCTTCCTTGCGATGGGTAGGGCTAGGCGGACGCGCCCGCGTTTTTTTGGTCAACACCTCACTCGTGCCTCCCGACCAATTCCCCCGCAGCCTCGATTCCCTCCTGTCCCCCGCCATCTCTCCTGAAAAAACGGGGATGGCGTTGCCGCTTTTTGGGACCACCGCCACGCAAGCCGCCGCCCTGTTTGCGCTAGAGGGAAAAGATGCCGCCACGGAGTTTTTTTCCGCAGTTAAAAAAAATGGAACCCGCTTTCTTCCAGGGAATTCCACCGTCCGCGACCTCGTTGTCTCGGGCGAGCTTTTCTGGGGGTTGACCGATTCCGACGATGCCCAAGGCGCCATCGAAAGAGGTGCCCCCGTCGCCGTCGTCGCCCCCGACCAACAAACGGACGGGACATTCGTCGTTTTCGGCACGGTCGCCCCCCTAAAAAATTCCCGCCACCCCGAAGAAGCCGCCCGCTTGATCGAGTTTCTCCTCTCCCAAGAAAACTCCTTGGTGGACGCGGGCGCGTTCCAGTGGCCTCTCGCCTCCCCCTCCTGCCCGATGTTTCCAGACGGACTAAAAACCTGGGATGTCGCTCCGGAAAAAATCCTCGACCAATACCAAGAATCCTCCCGCCTAATGCGCGAAATGTTTGTCCCCTAAGGAGCCCCCGCCTCCCGCAAAAAAAGCGGCAAACCAAAAAACGCCGCCTCTTTGGCATTGTCTCCGCCCCGCCTCCTTGCTATCCCCTTGGCACTCTAAAACTATGCTATCCATCCGAAACCTGAAAAAAACCGTCGGCGGGCGAATCCTCTTCGAAGAAGCCTCCATGCAAATCAACTACGGGGAGCGCGTCGCCCTCGTCGGCCCCAACGGCACAGGAAAATCTACGCTCTTCTCGCTGATCCGCGGTGCCGACACCCAAGACTCTGGAACCATCGAACGCGATGCCTGGACGATGATCGGCTACCTCCCACAAGAAGCAGAAGCCGTTGGAACCGAATCGGTTCTGGACATAGCAACGGGCAAAGCAGGGGAAATCACCGCGATAGAAACCCGCCTCCACGAAATGGAAAAAAACGGCGAAACGGACTCTCCCGCCTACACCGAAGCAACCATGCAATTCGATGCCCTCAACAACCCCCAAACCGAAGCAAAAGCGAAAAAAATGCTCTCGGGCCTCGGCTACAAAGAAAAAGATTTTTCCCGGCCCGCAAACGAAATGAGCGGCGGTTGGGTCATGCGCGCCCACCTCGCCCGCCTGCTGGTCATGGAACCCGACCTCCTCCTCCTCGACGAACCCACCAACCACCTCGACCTGCTCTCCTTGCTCTGGCTCCAAAACTACCTCAAATCTTATTCGGGTGCCATCCTGATGATCTCCCACGACCGCCAGTTCATGAACGAACTGGCCGCACAAATTTACGAAATCGCAAACCTGCGCTTCCGCTCCTTCACCGGAAACTATTCCTCCTTCTTGGAACAGCGGGAAGCCCTTTACGAACAGCAACTCTCCGCCTACAAAAACCAGCAAAAAGAAATCTGCGGCCTCCAAGAATTCGCCGACCGCTTCCGCTCCGTCTCCTCGAAAGCCGCCCAAGTCCAAAGCAAACTCAAACAGATCGAAAGAATCGAAAAAATCGAAAAGCCCCAGCAACCGCGCAAGCCCTTCCGCTTCCAAATCCCCCAGCCACCCCGCAGCGGACAACGGGTCATTTCCCTCGAAAAAATTTCCATGGCCTACGGGGAAAATACGGTTTACCGAAACCTGGATTTGGATATTGAAAGAGGCGAAAGAACCGTCCTGGTCGGCCCAAACGGCGCAGGAAAATCAACGCTCCTAAAAATTTTGGCAGGTGCCGTGGAGTTCCAATCCGGCACCCGCACGACAGGCAACGCCACGAAAATCGGCTACTTCAGCCAGCACCGCGCCGCAACCCTCGACTCGGAAAAATCCGTCATCGAAGAAATCATGGCGGCCAACCCGGAACTCCGCGAAGAAGATGCCCGCCACATCCTCGGCTCCTTCTTGTTCCGCAAAGAAGAAATCCACAAAAAAACCCGCGTCCTCAGCGGAGGCGAAAAAAGCCGCCTCAATCTCATCAAATTCCTCGTCGATCCCCCGAACCTCCTGCTCATGGACGAACCGACCACCCACCTCGACATCCTCACCGTCGAATCCCTCATTCTCGCACTCTCTTCTTACGACGGGACTCTCGTCTTCATTTCGCACGATGTTCATTTTATCAAGCTATTGGCTACCAAAGTCTTGCACATTCAAAACGGCAGCGTCCGCTCCTACTGTGGCGGCTTCGACTACTACTTGGAAAAATCTGCGGCTACCGACGAGCGGCAAGC
>DYNR01000214.1 GCA_020720945.1 Chthoniobacter flavus
TGTTTCGCGGAATATTCAAGGGATATCGGAAGCGGCGGAGGAGGCATCCAAGGGGGCGGTCTCGCTTTCTGGACGGGCGAAAGAGTTGCAAGCGTTGGCGGCGTCGCTGGCGGCGGTTGTGGAAAAATTCAAGTTGCCACGAGGATGAAGGCGTGGTAGAAGAAGAAAAAGAAGACAAGAACCCCAAACGAGAGAAGTAGAAAACCCCAAAGACTAAAGAAGTGAATCAAGAAAAAAATTTATTGAAGGAAGTGATATTTCTTGCGGTGCTCCAGGCTGTTTTGCTGAGTGTGAACGGTCTTTACGGGGTGTTGTGGGGGGCGGGGAAATCGTCGGGAGGGGCGGTGGTATTGTTGCTTTTTTCGATTGTGGTGGGGGTGGTAGGGACATGGTGGATTTTGCGTCCGTTTCTTGCGGGGATGAAGGTTTTTTCGGAAGCGTTGCATCGTTTGGAGAAGGGGAATTTGGTTCCTGTTTCTAAGACGGGAGTGGGAGGCGAGGTGGGGGAGTTATTGGGGGCGTTGGAGCATTCGGTGACGACGATCCGGAATATCGTGGGGAATTTGTCGGTCAATGCGGATGCTTTGAAGAAAAATGCGGAGGGGATTTCCGATACGGCGGTTGGGCAGTTGGCAGAAGCGGAATCGATCAATGTGCAATCCAGCATGGTTGCGGCGGCGGGGGAAGAACTTTCCGCCAATAGTGGCGAGATGGCGAGGTCGGCGCAGAGGATTCACGATTCGGCGGCGACGGTGGCAACTTCGGTGGAAGAGATGTCGGCATCCATCCATGAGGTGGCGCAGAATTGTTCCAAGGAGTCGCAACTTGCAAGCAAAGCAGACGAGCAAGCAGTGGAAACGAAGAAATTGATGGCGCATTTGAATTTGTCTGCGGGCGAGATTGGCAAGATTGTGGATTTGATCAACCGGATTGCTGGGCAGACGAATTTGTTGGCGTTGAATGCGACGATCGAGGCGGCGAGTGCGGGAGAGGCGGGGAGGGGATTTGCCGTGGTTGCGGCAGAAATCAAAGAGTTGGCTCGGCAGTCGGCGACGGCGACCGAAGACATTCGGAACCAGGTTTCGATGATCCAACGGGATGCCCAAACGGCGACGCACTCCATTGATGCGGTGTCCGAAGTCATTCAAAATGTGAACACTATTTCTTCCAGCAACGCATCGGCGGTCGAAGAGCAATCGGCAACGACGAGCGAGATTGCGAGGTCGTTGCAGGAAGTCAACCATGACATCATGGTATTGACCGAGAATGTGAAGCAGATGGCGGAGGGGACAGCGGAAGTTTCCAAGAACATCCAGGGGGTATCGGTGGCGGCGATGGGGTCAGCGAAGAATGCGGCGAAGAACACGGCGAGTTCCAAGGAACTCCTAGCGCTGGCATCTTCGTTGCAAGACATCGTGGGTCGGTTTGTTGTTGAGTCGTCGGGGAAAAAAGGGTTGGGGGGGGATGTGAAGGAAGATGAGTTAGGGGTGCAGGTCAACAAGGCGTTGGCGGCGCATTCCATGTGGAAGCAGAGGTTGCGCGATGCGGTGGCGACGGGGTATTCCGATTTTCAAGTTGAGAAGGTCAAGCGCGATGACTGTTGCGAGTTTGGGAAGTGGCTTTACGGGTGTCCGGAGAAGGTGCGGACGGAAGGCAAGCATTGGACTTGCGTGAAAGATTTGCATGCCACCTTCCACCGCGAGGCGGGGACGATTTTAGAAAAAGCTCTCGGGGGAAAAAAAGAAGAAGCCAACAAGGAAATCGAAATGCCTAGCAGCAATTTTTGCAAAACGAGTGTTTTGCTTTCTGATTCCTTGCTTCAGTGGAAATTTCATGTAAATTGAGGGTCAAAGGAGAAAGATAAAATACCATGCCAGAGCTTCGCATACTGATTGTTGACGATTCCGTAATTTACCGCAAATTGCTTTCGCAAGCTGTTGCGGCTGAAGCAGGTGGAGCTTCGGTTGAAATTGCGGCAAACGGTTTGATCGCTTTGACAAAGATGTCGATGTTCCGGGCGGATCTGGTGTTTTTGGATGTGTTCATGCCCGAGATGAACGGGCCGGAGGTGCTGCAAAAATTGCGGCAAAATTATCCGGAGACTTCCGTGGTGATGGTGAGCGGGGCGACGGATGCGGATGCGGATATTACGATGAATGCGCTGGCGATGGGGGCGCTGGATTTTATTCCGAAGCCGAGGGGAGATTCCTTCAATGATGGAATGGAAAAGTTGCGGGCGCAAATCCGGCAGGTTTTGCAGTTGGTGAAGATTCGTTCGCGGGGGAAATTTGGCGGGGGATCGTCCTTTTCCTCTTCGCCGGCGGCGAGGGAAGTCCCTGCGCGTCCCGCTGTCCGGCCCGCATCGGTGCCCGTTTTTTCGCCCAAGGCAACAACGCAAAAGTTGCCGAGTTTTGCGCCTACGAGAAGTCATTCGGTCGCTCCGGTGGCGGCAGGTGCTCCGTCCATTTTTTCCAAACGACCTCCTGGGAATCCCGAGATCGTTTTGTTGGGGGTATCGACGGGAGGGCCGCGGGCATTGCAGGATGTGATTCCGCTTTTGCCGAAGAATTTTCCCGTTCCGGTGGTGCTTGTGCAGCACATGCCGCCCGTGTTTACGAAGTCGTTAGCGGATCAGCTCGACAAAAATTCCCATTTGAAGGTGGTGGAGGCGGGGGATGGGGAAGCGGTTGTAGCCGGGAAGGTTTACATTGCGCCAGGGGGGAGCCATCTGGAGATTTTTCGGACGGCGGCAGGGGGGTTTCAGACCAAGTTGACGAGCGATCCGCCCGTGAATTCCTGTCGTCCTGCCGTCGATGTTTTATTTCGTTCCGCGGCGGCGTGCCGTTTGCGGGGGGCGATCGCGGTGATTTTGACAGGGATGGGGGAAGATGGGACGGCGGGGGTGAATGATTTGAAGAATGCGGGAACCACATGGTGTTTGGCGCAGGATGCGGCGACTTGTGTGGTGTATGGGATGCCGATGATGGTGGCGCAAAAGGGGTTAGCCGACGAAGTATTGCCGTTGGGGGGGATTGCGCCGAGGTTGTGTAGCTTATTATCCGTTCGTTAAGTTTATGGCAGATCTTTTGAAAAATCCGGGAGATTTGGTTTTATTGAGCAAGTATGTTTCCGAGGCGTGTGGGATTCATTTGGGAGAGGAAAAAGGGTATCTTTTTCAGTCCCGACTGGGTTCTATCGTTGCGCAGACGGGAGCCGACGATATTCCTGCGTTTATCCGGTTGGCGAAAGCCGATACGACCGGGAAGTTGCGCGATAAAATCGTGGATGCGATGACTACGCACGAGACTTATTGGTTTCGGGATGAGCGGGTGTGGAGTGCGGTCGAAAACAGTTTGTTGCCATTGGTTGCGCAGCGGGCGAAAGCGGCGAACCGCGCGCGGGTTCGGATTTTTAGTGCGGCGTGTTCCACCGGGCAAGAACCGTATTCGCTGGCGATGCTCATTGATACTTTGTCCAAGCAAGGGAAACTTTCTGGCTACACGGCCCAGCAGTTTGAAATCGTTGCATCGGATGTTTCGGCAGGGACGCTGATGCTCGCGAGCGTCGGGCGCTACAACCAGATTGAAATTGTTCGTGGATTGGCGGAAAAATGGCGTTCTGTTTATTTCAAGCCTGCGAATTCTACGACTTGGCAGTTGGATGAAGCGATCCGGAAGCGGGTGACTTTCAAACGCTACAACCTTCAAGACGATTTGCGTCCCCTCGGAATGTTTGACCTTCTCCTGTGCCGAAATGTGGCTATCTATTTTGAAGAAAATTTCAAAAGAGAGCTGTTTCGTCGCATTTCTGAAATCATTCATCCGGGTGGGTATTTGATGTTGGGGGGAACGGAGTCTTTGTTGACGCACACCGACCTCTTTGAGCGGGATTTGCAAGGGGGAAGCATTTTTTACAAAAGAAAATAAACTAAAAACAAATAGCAGAGTATGAAAGTTTTAGCGGTAGATGATTCCATGTTGATTCGGCGTTTAGTGGCTTCGGCCGTGGCGGTGATTGATTTTGAGTGTATAGGGGCGAAGGATGGGCAAGATGCCTTGCGGATTTTGGAAGAGAACAACGGCGAGGTTGATTTGATTTGCATGGACTGGAATATGCCGAACATGAACGGGTATGATTGTTTGGTGGCGGTGCGAGCGGATGAGTGCTACAAGCACATTCCTGTGTTGATGTTGACGACGGAAGTCGGGCACGATTCGGTGGTAGCGGCGATCAAGGCGGGGGCGACTGCGTATTTGAGCAAGCCGTTTTCCGAGCAAGATTTGCAGGCAAAAATTCTCGAATGTTTGGGGATGGGGTTTGATTGAAGGGGGAG
>DYNR01000489.1 GCA_020720945.1 Chthoniobacter flavus
CTCTATGAAATCAACTCACCTCGGTCAACTCCTTCTCCTCGGCGTTCCTGGAATGGAACTCGACCCCGCCTCCGCCGCCCTCTTCCGCTCCTCCCAACCCGGCGGCTACATCCTCTTCGGCAGAAATATCTCTTCGCCCAAACAACTCCGCAAACTCATCGACGATTTACGCGACCTCAGCCACCACGAACCCATCATCACCATTGACCAAGAAGGGGGACGCGTCAGCCGCCTCAAACTCATCGGCAACGAACCTCCCAACGCCCAACAACTCCGCCAAAAAAACGACCTCGACCTCATCCGCCGCCACGGCGACATCACGGGCAACCTCCTAAAACTCTTCGGCTTCAACCTCAACCTCTGCCCCGTCCTAGACATCAGCTTGGACGACGAAGCCGATAACTCCCTCCGCGGCAGATGCTACGGCACCACCCCGGAAGAAGTCATAACAAAAGCCGGCGCATTCAACGACGCCATGCGCGCCACCGGTGTCCTGAGCTGCGGCAAACACTTCCCCGGCTACACGAGCGCGGGCATCGACCCCCACCACGAACTCCCTTCCCTCCAGCGATCCCGCCAAGAAATGGAATCCCTAGAGTTTATCCCGTTCCGCCAAATGCTCGATAAAATCGACAGCATGATGAGCGCGCACATCGACATCACGGGACTGGACGATGTCCGCCGCCCCGCCTCGCTTTCCCCTTCCGTCGTCAAACATCTCCTCCGCCAAGAAATGGGCTTCCAAGGGCTGATCATGACCGATGACCTCGACATGGGCGCAATCCTCAACCACTACAAATTCGACGAAATTTTGCACTCCGCCCTCTTGGCTGGCAACGACCTCCTCATGATTTGCCACCGCGTGGAAATGGTTTCTGAAGCCGTCAAAATCTTGGAAAAAATGCCCGTTGCCGAACTCGATCGCGCGCTGGAATCCATCGGACATTTCCAGAAGAAACTAGTTGCTCCCGAGGATTTTACCGAAGAAAAATTCCTCCGTCTCGATGAGGAAGTCTTGCGCCTGCGCATCGACACCCTGGGCGAAGATCTGGCTTCCCGCCGCAGCCCGGAAGACGGCAAACGCTCTCCCGTCGAAATCTACTGACCATCTACCAAAATCCCCGCGTAATTTAAAAAACGAAGAGAGAGGTTATTCCAGTTCCTTTCCTCTTGAGTCGCAAAGCGCCTTGGAGTGCGGAAGCATGATTCCGCTCTGGACGGGAAGGCACGACTTCCCGCC
>DYNR01000490.1 GCA_020720945.1 Chthoniobacter flavus
GCAGGAAGCTCGTCTTCCGATTATCGCGATGACGGCGCAGGCGTTGCCAGAAGACAGGGAGCGGTGCCTTGCCGCAGGGATGGACGATTACATTTCCAAACCGATCGAAGAGAGTGTCCTTTTTGAAGTTTCCAAGAAGTGGCTGGAGGCGAGGGGGAAACATCGGGATAAAAATTTCGGAGGGGAAGCGAAAGAGGAAGATCCGAGAGACGGGAAGGAAGAGGTTGCTTCGGAAAGCAGTAGTGGGCCGATTTACGATCATGAGGGGTTGAGGAAGGCGTTGGGAGGGGATCCGCAATTCATCGGTCGGTTTTTGAAAGCCTTTTTGAAGGGGGCATCGGCAGATTTAGAAAAAATCCGGGATTTCATAGGCAGTGGAGATTTTGCGAAAGTGCAGAGAATCGCCCACAAATTGAAGGGGACGAGCGGTTATTTTCATTCGCCACAATATAAATCCGCTGTCGAATCCTTTGGAGAGACGATCAAAAAAGGGGAGAACGAAAAAGCGATGGAGGAGTTTTGTCGTTTGGAGAGGGAGTATGAAAAACTGCGGCAAGCTGTTTTCCGTGATTTTTTTGGAGAAGGGGGGCAAGAGTTTTGAAAAGGGGGAATGCAGCAACAAGAAAGCAACCAGAGCCGCAGAGGGTCTGGTTGCAGGGCATATTAAAGAGCGAAGAGGGGGGATGCGCTTCGCGAGGTGTGCCGTTATTTTACTTGGATCAATTCGACTTTGAAGATCAGGGTCGAATCGGGAGGGATCGGGCCTCCGGGGGTGCCGCGTTTTCCGTAGGCGAGTTCGGAAGGGATATAAAGAATCGCTTCGCCGCCTTCTTTGAGAAGTTGCAAGCCTTCCGTCCAACCCGGAATCACTTGGCTGAGGGGAAACTCGATTGGCTGGTTGCGTTTGTAGGAGCTGTCAAACTCGGTCCCGTTGAGGAGGGTTCCCGCGTAGTTGACTTTGACGGTATCGCGGGCGGTGGGGGATTTGCCGGTGCCTTCTTTGACGATTTTGTATTGGAGCCCGCTGGGGGTCGTTTTCACGCCTTCGTTTTTCGCGTTTTCCGCGAGGAACTGGGCACCTTCGATGCTGTTTTGCGTTTGGGACATAAGAGGAGAGATCGCGCATCCGGCGAGGATGGCAAAGGAGAAAAAGAGGCGTTTCATTGCTTGGAAGCATGAATGTTTTTTCTGAAAACGCAAATGGTTTTTTTGATGGCGGTCGCAAAGAATTTGCCAAAG
>DYNR01000215.1 GCA_020720945.1 Chthoniobacter flavus
CTTCCGTCACTCTTTCCGAAGGCATCGCTTCCATCGGCGCGGATGCGTTCGTTGGATGCACCCAACTGGCTTCCATTTCCATTCCCGCCTCGGCCACAACTCTTGCCGCTCCTCTTTGCACAGGTTCCACCTCGCTGACCGAAATCATCGTCGCGTCCGGCAATCCGAACTACGCTTCGGAAAACGGCATCCTTTTCGACAAGGGCAAAGCCACCTTGCTGGAATACCCTGCGGGAAAAATAGGGGCATCCCCCGCTCTGCCGTCCACTCTGACAACCATAGCCGCAGGTGCAATGAACGGTTGCAAATTGACAACCATTACCTTCCCCGCCAGCGTGACGGCAATCGGCACCAACGCGTTCCTAAACTGCACGAAACTAACCTCGGCACCCCTCCCGACCAACCTCATCACACTCGGCGACTCCGCCTTCAAAGGATGTTCCACACTTGCGTCCGCCACGGTCATCCCATCCACGCTCACCTCGTTCGGACAAGGAGCGTTTGAAAACTGTTCTGCCCTCACAACCCTCACGCTTTCTCCTGGGTTGGCTGTTTTAGGCGAACGCGCTTTTTACGGTTGTGCCGCATTGGCTTCTGTATCCGTGCCTTCCTCGCTGGCTTCCATCCCGAATGAAACCTTCTACGGATGCTCCAACATGCTTTCCTTGACCTTGGCGGAAGGAGTCACTTCGCTCGGTCAGTTTTCTTTTGCCGGATGCTCCAAGTTGCCGTCCGTCTCTCTCCCCTCCTCGATCCGGACTCTGTCGCATAACACTTTCAGCAGTTGTTCCTCGCTCGTCTCCGTGTCCGGTCTGCAAAACGCCACGAGCCTCGGAAATGGACTTTTTTCTGGATGCTCCAAGCTGACAACGCTCACGCTGCCCCCGTCCCTCACCTCGATTCCTGCTAGCATGTTTTCCGGTTGCGCCGCTCTGACCTCCCTCACCATCCCTGAAAGCGTTACCCTTCTCAACGATTCCTCGTTCAGTCACTGCACTTCCCTTGCTTCCATAACCTTACCAGCATCAGCGACAGCCTACGGAATGTCTGTCTTTTTGGGTTGTTCTTCCCTCACTTCGGTAAACATTCCCACTGGAGCAACCGCCATCGAATACAATATGTTCTCTGGTTGCACTGCACTCCAGACCCTCACGATTCCCCCCACGGTGCAAACCATCCGCAATTCCGCCTTTGCCGATTGCGCTTCTTTGGCTTCCCTGTCGATCCCTTCTTCCGTCACCGCCATCGGAACCTATGCCTTCCAGGGCTGCACCGCTCTCCCTTCCCTCTCCATTCCAAACAGCGTCACCTCCATCGGTTCTTACGCACTTTCCGGATGTGAAAACTTGACTTCGGTTTCCTTGTCTTCTGCCATCACCGCAATCCCCGAAGGACTTTTTTACAACTGTTTGCTCCTGTCTTCCGTCACCATCCCGGACGGAGTCACCTCCATCGGCAACTCCGCCTTCTTTCAATGCACTGCCCTATCTTCCATCACCATTCCCACGAGCGTCACCTCGATCGGCAATAATGCTTTCACCAGTTGCTCGGAACTGGTTTATGCGGAATTTCTCGGTGCAGCCCCTACGATGGGGTCCTCCGTTTTCCATTTTGTAAAATCAGGGTTCAAGGTTCGCTACCACCTCGGTGCCCCTAGTTTTCCCGACACAGGCACTTCCCCCTCAACCTGGTCGGGCTATTCCACCATCGTCGTCACTCCGACTTCCATGGAAACCTTCCGCTACGAACAATCCCTCGATTTCTTCGGCACCGACGACTTCACTTCTCCCGCAGGCGACAACATCCCAAACATTGTCAAATACGCCAGCAACATGCTCGGCACAGACCCCGGACAAGCGGACACCGTCGATGCCCCCAATGCTTCCACCCTCGCCGCAGGCGGTGTCGCAGGCATCCCTTCCGCAGAAGTCGAAACCTCCACCGGCAAACTCCTCTTCACCTTCATCCGCAGAAAAACCTCCACCAACCCCGGCATCACTTACGCCGTCCAATTCAGCGATACCCTGGCCTCCGATTCTTGGGCAACCAATCCCTCCGCCACCGAAACCACCGCCGACCTCGCCCCAGCCCATCCCGATTTTGAATGCGTCGAACTCACCGACTCCTCGGCTTCCCCCTCCCGCCGCTTCGCCCGCCTCAAAATCTCCGTCCCATAAAACACACGCACCCTTCCATGTCGCATCCCGCATCTCTCGGCTTCCCTGCCTCCCGTCACTCCGTCCTGCTGGCTCTTCTCGCCCTCCTCCCTCTTGCCCAGACCCTCGCCGCACCCCAAACCCCCGGCGAAACCTTCCGCGAAGCCACCCTGACCAAGACGGTCAACTCCGTCGAAATCCTCCCCCCAAACAAACCTCCGCTCCCCGCCCACACCGGCGCAAAAATCGAAGGCGAAACCGCCGTCCAAACCGGAAAAAAATCGCTCGCCGAACTCACCTTCCCCGACCGCTCCCTCGCACGCCTCGGCTCCGATTCCCTGTTTTCCTTCCGCCCTTCTTCCCGCGATGTCGAACTCTTCAACGGAACCCTCCTTTTCCAAGTCCCAAAAAAAGCAGGCGGCGGAACCATCCGCACCGCCACCGTCACCGCAACCATCACGGGAACTACCGTCCTGATGGAATGCGGCGCAAAACCCTCCGATACCACAAAATTTATCGTCCTCGAAGGCCTGGCAAAACTTTCGATCAATGGCCAAAATAAACCGCCTGTCACCGTCCCCGCCGGCCACATCATCGCAATGAAAAACAATGCGCCAAAAATCCCCGCCCCCGCCCCGGTCGAACTCTCCAGCATTCTCAAAACCTCCCGCCTCGTCAATAGCGGCGAACTCGGCAACCGCGAGGAAATCCGCTCCGCCGAACAATCCCAAAACCGCCAGATCGCTTCGGGTTCCTTGGCCCCTCCCCAAGAACGCCCCCAAAATAAACCAGTTCCCGTTTCTACAACAACACAAGTCAACCAGGCCGTCCAATCCCGCACCGATGCCGGCGTAACCGGAACCCCAACCACCCGCAACGGCTCCATCAACCCGAACTCCCCCGCCCTCCGCAACCGCGGCATCTCTCCCGAACAAGCCCGCAAAAAGGCCAACGCCATCCGCCGCCTCCCCCCCGGCAAACGCAAACAAATCGAAACCCTCATCCAGCGCGACCCCCGCCTACTCAAAGACCCCCGCCTCCCCGCTGCCCTCCTGCCTCCCCCGCCCAACCAAACTCCCCCGCCTCCTCCTCCCCCACGACCCGACGGGCCCCTCCCTCCACCGCCCCGGCCAACCCCGCAACCCACCCCCCGCTTCATCACGCGCTAATCCCGAATCCGCCGACCAATGCACCTTCCTCACCCTCGCAAAACAGTCCCTCTTTTTCTCCTATCCCTGTTTTTTAACCTCATCCTTGCCGCCGAAACGCAAGCCGCTCCCTCATCCGCCGTGGAAAGCGACACCGCCCGCGTGGATCTCGCCACGCGTCTGAACGAACTCGCCCCGTCCTCTGGTGCCATCTTCGTTGCATCAACTCCGGGCGATGCGGATTTAGGAGAACAAATCCTCCTTTCCCCATTGGAAAAATATCGCTCGTTCACCCTCTTCGCCGGAGCCAACCAGTTTTTTACCACCGATGCCACCCTCGTCGAAGACGGTTACGGGCAGGACTGGTTCACCACCCTCCAAGTCGGCGCAATCTGGACCCCGAAATTAGCAAAAAACCTCTACGCAAATTTCTACGCCCGAGAAGAGCTATTCCGTTATGCGACCTACTCCGACCTCAGTTTCAACGCCACCAGCTTGGGTGCTGGGCTGATCTACGAAATGCCTGCCCTCGGCGGCCTCTCCCTCTACGGACGCTACGGCTATTCCTACCTAGGCGATGCCCTGGCAAGCAACCGCATCTACGATGACCAAACGATGAAGTTTGGCTTAGACAAAGCCTTTCTCTTCGGCCAAGCACACGCGATTTACCTCGGCACCAGCGCGGACATTGTTTTAGCTGGCTCCCCGAGTTACGCCCTCCGCGACCAGTTTTACGCCACGGCAAATTACCAGTTCACCCCCGCCCCTTGGCTCACTATCGGCGCCTGCTACCAAGTCGGCTATATCCCCTTCCGCGAATACGGACGCCGCGATTGGAACCACCTCGTCTGCGGCTCCGTTTCCGCGCAACTCAACCGCTGGCTCTCCGTATCCACCCTCATTTCCGGCGCATTCAACGGCTCCACGGAAAGCTATTACGACTATTCCGTTCTCAACCTCGGTTTTTCCGTCAATGGAACCGTCCAGTTCTGATACGGATTCACCCGCAAACTAAGA
>DYNR01000491.1 GCA_020720945.1 Chthoniobacter flavus
TTAGATTTGCCGCTCAGCAAACTGGTCCCGATCCCGCAAACCACCAAATGAGTGAGGGTGGTTTTGCGGGCAACTTTTGTTTGGCGGTGCAACGAGCCAATTTGGTTGCTTGCGGGACGAAGGGAAGAATCAGGAAAAGGAAATGGCGGGTTGTTGCTGTGTCAAACAATGGAAAGCACCTAAGCCCCAAATGAGCGACCTGCAATCGATTTTTACGATTTCTCTGGTCGGGAAGTGCTGGCGCAGGATCGATGCGGCCCATTCGTCGTTCCCGTCACCGTAGGTCGGCAGAAGAACCACGGAGTTGGCGATGTAAAAATTCGCGTAACTCGCAGGCATCCTGTGGCCGTTGTAGTAAACGGGATTCGGCATCGGAAGGGTGTCAACTTCCAAGGGGGTGTTGTCGGAGAGCGACGTTGCGTGGAGAGTTTGGAGATTGTGTTGCAACGGGATGTAGTTGG
Organism: Chthoniobacter flavus; assembly: GCA_020720945.1. Classification (GTDB taxonomy): domain Bacteria; phylum Verrucomicrobiota; class Verrucomicrobiia; order Chthoniobacterales; family DYNR01; genus DYNR01. The sequence goes on from DYNR01000491.1 coordinate 462, forward strand.
GGTCTTCCGTATTTTCCTCCACCGAAGTCAAAACGACATTCCGTGCCACGAAGCGGGTCAAGGTGTCGATGTGGCCATCGGTGTCATCGCCCTCGATTCCGCCGCCGAGCCAGATAATTTGGGAGGCACCGAGCGTGGCGTGCAATTTTTTTTCGATGCTTTCTTTGTCGAGTTTCGGGTTTCGGTTGGCATTGAGCAAGCAAGTTTTGGTTGTCAAAACGGTCCCGTTGCCGTTGGTTTCGACGGAGCCGCCCTCCAAGACGAAGTTCCCGTAATCGAAAAGCGGAAGCCCGAAATGGTTTGCGATTTTCGTTGGCACTTCATCATCGTAGTCGCAAGGCGGGTATTTCCAACCCCATGCGTTGTAGCCGAAATCGATGACCGCCAGCTGGGGGTCGTGTTTGCGTTTGACGAAAATTGGGCCGTGGTCTCTGCACCACGGTTCGTTGGTCGGGATGTGGAAGAACTCGACTCTTTCGGGGGGGACTTGCCCCAGCAAAGCGCGCACTTCTTTTTCTTGCGCAGAATCCATCACGCAGATCCGGACGGTTTCCGATTTTGCCAGTGCTTCCACCATCGTGACGAAGGTCGGAATCACTCGGTCGTAAGCGTCAGGGAAGCTGATCCCTGAGCGGTGGGGCCAGGAAAGCCAAGTGGCTTCGTGCGTTTCCCATTCGGCTGGCATGGAATATCCTCGGTGGGCTGGGGTAGGCATAACGACTTGCATCTTCGGCTTTTTCCGTTTCTTTTCAAGCAGTTTTTGTCCCTGCGGCAAAC
>DYNR01000216.1 GCA_020720945.1 Chthoniobacter flavus
GCTGATGGAATCCTGCAGCCGCAACTTCTGGATCCACGCGGGTTCCCACGAAAGAATCTCCCCAGCTTTTGCCCCATCGCAAAAATCGCAGACGATCCCCGCCAACGAATAAACCAATCCCCCACCGGCATCCAACCGCAAACGCACCCGCCCGTCTTCCACCTCCCCTTTTACCCAAACCGGGGTGCTGCACTCCTTGACCAAAAAATCTTTTTCTCTCTCATCCTCTTGCAAACGAAGCACTTTCGGCTTCCTACTAACCACCGCCTGCAACCGCTCCTGCAAGTGCTCGATCGCCCCGTAGGATTCGACAAACGCGGCTTCCCGCTCCTGCACCGTTTCTGTATCCGCTTTTTTTTCCTGCATCCCCAAACGGGCTATCCGCCCGGTTCCCCTTTTGCAAGCAAATCCACCGCCGCCACCAAACGGCACGCCAAAAGAATTTTTCTGTTTCTTCGCCAAAGAAAAAATCGTAGCCTGCCGCGTATGGAAAACTCAAAAACGGAACTGCACGACACGCAAAGCCAGCGGGACGACCGCCAGATCGCGATCGACCGCGTCGGCGTGAAAAACCTCCGCTACCCGGTCCAAGTCAAGGACCGCACAAACGACGCGCAAAGCACCGTCGCCACCGTGCAGTTGACCGTCGATCTCCCGCACCAGCACAAGGGCACGCACATGAGCCGCTTCGTGGAAGTCCTCAACGCCCACGGCCCCATCCTGCACATCCAAAACCTCAAGGAAATTTTGCAGGCTCTCCAAAACAAACTCCATTCGGAATCCGCCCACCTCGATTTTGAGTTCCCTTATTTCCTCCAAAAAAAAGCACCCGAAACCGGCGCGGCGGGTCTCATGGATTACACCGTGCGCTTCCACGCAAACTTGCACGGAGAAAAATTTTCCTGCGAGCTTTGCGTCGTGGTTCCCGTCACCACCCTCTGCCCCTGCTCGAAGGCGATCAGCAAACACGGCGCACACAACCAGAGGGGACAAGTAACACTTGCCGTCCGCTTCTCCAAGCCGGTCTGGATCGAAGACCTCATCCAAATCGTCGAGTCTTCGGCCAGTTGCGAGCTCTTCAGCCTGCTGAAACGCCCCGACGAAAAAGCCGTCACCGAGCGGGCTTACGAAAACCCTGTTTTCGTCGAAGACCTCGTGCGGAATGTCGCCATCAAAGCGGACGCGCACCCCGACATCCTCTGGTATCGGGTGGAGGCCGAAAATTTTGAATCGATCCACAATCACAACGCTTACGCCTTGATCGAAAAGCACTTAGAAAAATCTCCTCTCCCATGATTCCCGGGGACCTCCGCTCTTTTTACGACTGCACCAAGGACGACTTGCTGGCTCTTTTCGAGTCCGTAGGGCAACCGAAATACCGCGTCGATCAACTCCTCCGCTGGCTCTACCGCCGCCGCGAAACCCGCTGGGAAAACATGAGCGATTTGCCCGAAGGCCTCCGCCAAACCCTCGCCGCATCCCTGCCCCTTTCCCTCCCCGAAGTCGCCAATACAGCAGGTGCCAAGGACTCGACCCTCAAATTCCTCTTCCGCTTTTCCGACGGCTCGATGGTGGAATCCGTGCTCATCCCCCCCTCCCCCGCCCTCTACGGAAGCCTCAGCAAACGGAAAACCCTCTGCCTCTCGACCCAAGTCGGCTGCGCCTACGGATGCAAGTTTTGCGCCAGCGGCTTGGATGGCTGGAAACGCAACCTCTCGGCGGGAGAAATCGTCGGCCAGTTCTTGGCTGCAGAAGCGGCGTCGGGCGAAAAAATCAACAACATCGTCTTCATGGGCATGGGGGAACCTCTGGCAAACTTTGCCGCGGTGATGAAGTCCATCGACATCTTGAATTCCCCTTGGGGCGCGGACTTGGGCGCCCGCCACATCACCGTTTCAACCAGCGGCTTAGTCCCTGAAATCCTCAAACTGGCCGACCAACCCCGCCAAATCCGCCTCGCCGTTTCCCTCCACGGTGCCACCGATGAAGTCCGGGACCAAATCATGCCCGTCAACCGGAAATACCCCCTCGACTCCCTCTTGCGCGCTTGCACCTACTACGCAAACCAAAAAAAACAAAAACTCAGCTTCGAATACATCCTGATCGCGGGAATCAATGACCGCCCCTCGGACTCCCGCGCACTCGCCCAAATCGCCCGCTCTCTCCATGCAAAAATCAACCTCATCCCCTACAACCCCGTAGAAGGTCTCCCCTGGCAACGCTCCTCCGACTCCTCCCAACAAAATTTCTTGGAAACTCTCCGAAAAAACGGGGTCGTCGCCACCCTCCGACGCGAAAAAGGTGGCGACATCGCCGCCGCTTGCGGGCAACTCCGCATGAAAACCCTCGCGGGAACAAACGAAATTTCTTCGCCCTCCCCCTCCCGCGAAGATTGACGGAACCCAAAGATTCGCTAGGATTCACAGAAGAATGAGCGATGCCACAAAACTGATCCTTTTTGTTTGCACGGGAAACACCTGCCGCAGCCCCATGGCCGAAGGCCTGATGCGCAACCTGTTGCCCAACAAAGACTTCTCCGTAGCCTCCGCCGGAGTCGCCGCTTTTCCAGGCTGCCCCGCCAGCCACGATGCCGTTTTTGTCATGAAGGAAATCGGCATCAATATCTCCTCCCACCGCAGCCAGCCTGTTTCCGAATCCCTCGTCCGCCGGGCATCTTTGGTCTTTGCCATGACCGAATCCCACCTGGCCGAACTCGACTCCCGTTTCCCCGCCCACAGAAAAAAATTTTTCCTCGTCAACGAATTCCAAAAAAGCAACCGCGGCATCCCTGACCCCATCGGCCAAGGACAAGGCGTTTACCGGAATTGCAGGGATTCTTTAAAATCCGCCGTCGGGGAAATCGCAAACCGATTACTATCCGATAACAAAACCAACGAAATCAACGCAACTATGTCAACAGCAACCGATTCCGCATCTCTTTCCCTGCCCGCTCTCGACCGGGAAGACCCCGCCATCGCCGCCGCCATCCGCGCCGAAAGCCTCCGCCAAACCGAGCACATCGAGCTGATCGCTTCGGAGAACTACACGACCCAAGGCGTGATGGAAGCGCAGGGCTCTTGCCTGACCAACAAGTATGCCGAAGGCTACCCTGCAAAACGCTGGTATGGCGGTTGCGAGCATGTGGACGAAGTCGAACGCCTCGCCATCGAACGGGCAAAAAAACTTTTCGGCGCAGAGCACGCGAATGTCCAACCCCACAGCGGCAGCCAAGCAAACATGGCCGTCTATTTCAGCGTCCTCAAACCCGGCGACAAAATCCTCACGATGGATCTCTCGCACGGCGGGCACCTCACCCACGGACACAAAGCAAATTTTTCGGGCAAACTCTTCGAGGTCGTCCACTACGGGGTGAACCGCGAAACCGAGCGCATCGACTACGACGCCCTGGCGGAAATGGCTCTCTCCGTCCGCCCTGCCATGATCACCGCCGGTGCTTCCGCCTATTCCCGCACCATCGATTTCCCGAGAATGCGCCAAATCGCCGATAGCGTGGGCGCTTACCTTTTCGTTGATATGGCCCACATCGCTGGCTTGGTCGCTGGCGGTTGCCACCCGAACCCCGTCCCCTACGCCCATTTCGTCACCACCACCACCCACAAAAGCCTGCGCGGACCTCGCGGCGGCTTAATCCTTTGCAAAGAAGAATTTGCGAAAAAAATCGACGCCCAAATTTTCCCGGGAATCCAAGGCGGCCCTCTCATGCACATCATCGCGGCAAAAGCCGTCTGCTTCCACAACGCCCTAAAACCCGAGTTTTCAAAATACGCGGCGCAAGTCGTCTCGAACGCAAAAGCCATGGCGGCATCCCTCGCGAGGCTCGGCTACCGAATCGTTTCTGGCGGGACCGACAACCATGTCATGCTCGTCGATCTCCGGGGCATGGGAGTGACCGGTGTCGAAGCCCAAGAAACCCTCGACAAAGCAGCGATCACCGTCAACAAAAACGCCATTCCTTTCGACACCGAACCGATCACAAAAACCGGTGGAATCCGTGTCGGGACTCCTGCCATGACCTCGCGGGGCATGAAAGAAGAGGAAATGATGGAAATCGCCGATCTCATCCACGAGGTGCTCCAAGCCAAAGACGATGCCGAAAAGCTTTCCTCCATCCGCTCCAAAGTGACCAAGCTCACCGCAAAATTCCCGATTCCCTGACGCAGAATCTTTCGCCACGCTTTTTGAATCCTTCTGTTATTCAAGCACTTGCAAACAGGAGTGCTGCTTATACCTGAATCCGTGAGATAAATGCAAAGAAGCTCTGTAAGGCATTGGAGCGAAA
>DYNR01000217.1 GCA_020720945.1 Chthoniobacter flavus
TTCAGGTTGAAAAAAACAGAGAGGTGAAACGATGAAAAACATGAAAAAATGGTTGGTTACAGCGGTGGGTTTGGCGGTTTTGCTCGGGGGGATCATCGGGCTGAAGGCGTTGCAAATCATGGACTTGATCGGGTGGGGGACGGCGATGCAGGAGGCGGGAATGCCGCCTGTATCGGTCGCCACCGCCGTGGCGCAAGAAGTGGAATGGGAAGATGCGTTGCGTTTTGTCGGGACGCTGAAACCCGTTCAAGGCGTGATGCTTGCGGCGGAAGTCGGAGGGACCGTCGTGGCGGTTTTTGCGGAAAATGGCGCGGAGGTCCGCAAGGGGCAACTGCTGTTGGAGTTGGACACCCAGCAAGAGCGGGCTCTCTTGGAAACTTCACAAGCCCAGTTGCGCTTCTCGAAAGCAAACATCGAAAGAGCGCAGAACCTTTTGGAGAAAAAAATCGTTTCGGTCTCCGACTACGACAACGCGAAATCCGAATACGATGCGAATGCGGCGAGGGTCCGCAACTTGCAGGCGATCATCGAAAAAAAAATGATCCGCGCACCGTTTGACGGGAGGGTCGGGATCCGGAAGGTCAATCTAGGCCAGTCCCTCAAGGCCGGAGAAGAGTTGATTCCGTTGCACCAGAGCAACCCGATTTTCGTTGATTTTGCCGTGCCGCAAACCCGTTTGGGCGCGGTGGTTGCAGGGCAAAAGCTCCGCATTTTTTCTGACGGTTTGGCGGAGCCAGCAGAAGGGGTTGTCGTCGCCATCAACCCGGTTATCGACGAAGCCACGCGGACGGCGTTGGTGCAAGGGTTGCTCGAAAATCCTGGGGAGAAACTGCGGGCGGGGCAGTTCGCCGAAGTCGATGTGCTGATGCCCGAAAAAGAAAAGGTCGTGGTGGTTCCTGCGACGGCAGTGCTGGAGCAGGCGTTCGGGAGTTCCGTTTTTCTTGTAGAAAGCGAAGGGGACTCAAAATTTGTTGTCCGGCAACAGTTTGTGAAAGTGGGGGAGCGGCGTGGAGATTTTGTCAGCATCCTCAAAGGGCTGAAAGCCGGGGAGCGGGTGGTGAGCGCGGGAGCGTTCAAGTTGACCAATGGCGCAAAGGTAGCACCGGACGACGCGATGCAACCTCCCGTTTCGGAAACTCCGGCGGTCAAAAATTCTTGAGGGGGGGGGAGCGTTTTTTTGTTGCTTGAAACAAAAACAGAAAGGGCAGGTACAGGATGAAATTTACAGATATTTTTATACGGAGGCCCGTGCTTTCGGTCGTGGTGACGACGCTGATCATGGTGGCAGGGTTGCAGGCGATCGGGACATTGAGCGTGCGGCAGTATCCCAAATTGGAGCGGGCGACGGTGACGATTTCGACCGCGTATATCGGTGCCGATGCCGAGTTGGTTCGCGGGTTTATCACCACGCCGATTGAACGGGCGGTGGCGGCGGCGGACGGAATCGATTATTTGGAGTCGCAGAGCTTGCAGGGGGCATCTTCGATCAAGGCCATTTTGCGGCTGAACACCGACCCCATCAAAGCGCTGGCGGACATCAGTTCCAAAGTGGATCAGGTGCGGAGCGATTTGCCGCCAGAGGCGGAAGTGCCCGTCCTCACGATCGAGCCCGCCGATGCGCAGATCGCCGCCATGTACCTGAGTTTTAAATCGGACATTTTGGCGCCTAACCAAGTGAACGACTACTTGTTACGGGTCGTGCAGCCCCGTTTGTCGGCGGTTCCTGGAGTCCAGAAAGCAGACATTCTCGGGGGGCAAACTTACGCGTTAAGAATTTGGCTCAAGGCCGAACGGCTCGCCGCGTTGAACTTGTCGCCGACGGACATCCGCTCGGCGTTGGCTGCCAACAATTACCTCTCGGCGGTCGGGCAAACCAAAGGGGCGCTCATGCAGTTTAACCTCACGGCAAACACCGATTTGAAAACGGTCGAAGGGTTTAAGCGGATGATTTTAGCGGAAAAAGACGGGGCGGTAGTGCGGTTGGAAGATGTTGCTGATGTGGAGCTTGGCTCCGAGAACTACGATGCTACGGTGCGGTTCGACGGGAAGGATGCGGTTTTTATGGGGGTGTGGGTGATGCCGACGGCAAATTCTCTGGAAGTGATTCGAGGCGTGCGCGAAGAGTTGCTCCGCATCCAGTCCATTTTGCCCGGCGGCTTGGAAGCATACACCGCATACGACAGCACCACCTACATCGAAGAAGCCATCCGAGAAGTCCGCAACACCTTGATGGAAACGATCTTAGTCGTTTTGGTGGTGATCTATCTTTTCATCGGTTCCTTCCGTGCGGCGCTCATCCCCATGGTGACGATTCCCGTTTCCTTGGTCGGCGCATTTTTTCTCATGCAGGTTTTCGGGTTCACGATCAACCTGCTCACTTTGCTGGCAATCGTTTTATCGGTCGGGTTGGTCGTGGACGATGCCATCGTCGTGCTAGAAAACATCGAGCGGCATTTGCGCGGGGGGATGGCGCCCGTTGATGCGGCGTTGCGGGGTGCCCGCGAGTTGGTCGGTCCCGTGGTGGCGATGACGATTACTTTGGCGGCGGTTTATGTTCCTATCGGGTATCAGGGAGGGTTGACCGGTGCGTTGTTCCGGGAGTTTGCTTTCACCTTGGCGGGGGCGGTTTTCATTTCAGGCATCGTTGCGTTGACTCTCTCGCCCATGATGAGTTCGCGTCTTTTGACCCGGGAGACAGAAGAGAAGCCTTTTGCGCGGTGGGTTGCTGGGGTGTTCGAGAGGCTGAAAGATTTTTATGGGAAAGTGCTCGATGTTTCCTTGGCCAACCGCCCGCAAATCTACGGGGTATGGGCCGTTCTCTCCGTGTTTGCTGGATTGTTTTACTGGATGTCGCCCAACGAGTTAGCACCCAAGGAAGACCAGGGAATCGTGTTCGGGGTTCTCGCGCCGCCACCCAATGCCACCCTGGAGCAGGTCACTTATTATGCCGAGAGGGCGACGGAAGTTTTTGCGCAAGTGCCCGAAAGAGAGCAGACCTTTCAAGTCACGCAACCGTCCTTCGGCTTCGGCGGGATGCTGCTGAAATCGTGGTCGCAGCGGGAGCGGAGCGTGTTTCAAATCCATCCCGGACTTTCCGAAAAGCTCATGCAAATAACGGGAGTCCAGCACCCTGCGTTTTTGCCCGACCCGCTGCCAGCGGCGGGGACTTTTCCTGTCGAGTTCGTCGTGGCGGGGACTTTGCCGCCCGACCAACTGCTGGAGTTGGCGCAAAAGGTTGTCGAAAAAGCCATGGCGAGCGGGCAGTTTGCTTTTTTGGAAACCGATGTGAAAATCGACCAGTTGCGCGAGGAAATCGTTTTGGATAGAGAAAAAATTTCTGCCATGGGGTTGGATTTGCGCAGCGTGGGGGCAGATTTGCAAAACATGATCGGAGGAAATTTTGTCAACCGTTTCAACTACGATGGGAGGAGCTACAAAGTGATCCCGCAAATTTCCCGTTCGCAGAGGTTGACGCCCGAGCAACTCGACCGGATTCAGATCCGTGGGCCTGGGGAAAAACTTCTGCCTTTATCTTCCGTCGCGGAGTTGCGGAGGAGTTTGGAGCCCCGTAGTCTCAACCGTTTTAACCAGTTGAACGCGATTAAGATACAAGGCATTGCTCCCCGGTCATTGAGCGCGGGGCTTGCCGAATTGGAAAAGGCGGCCGGCGAGGTGTTGCCGAAGGGGGTTTCTTGGTTGTATGCGGGTCAATCTAGGCAGCTCAAAGAAGAGGCGGGCAAGTTTTTGCCAGCTTTTGCGTTGGCGGTCTTGTTGATTTATTTGGTTTTGGCGGCGCAGTTTAACTCGTTTCGCTCGCCGTTCATTATTCTGCTGGGCTCGGTTCCTCTGGCGATGTTTGGCGCACTGATTTTCACTTTTTTGAAAGCGGCAGGGCCTCCGGGGTGGAATTTTTCTTTGACGGAAGGATGGACAACGACCCTCAATATTTATTCGCAGGTCGGCTTGGTCACGCTCGTTGGTTTGATTTCCAAGCACGGCATATTGCTGGTGGAGTTTGCCACGCAGTTGAACGAGTCGGGGAAGAGCAAACTCGAGGCAATCCGAGAAGCGGGGAGGATCCGATTGCGGCCGATTTTGATGACGACGGCGGCGACGGTGTTTGGTCATGTCATGCTGATTTTTGTGAGTGGGCCTGGGGCGGCGGCCAGAAATTCCATCGGGCTGGTTTTGGTTTTTGGGATGACGATCGGGACGATTTTTACCCTTCTGATTTTGCCGTCAATTTATATGCTGCTGGCAAAAGACGCTTCGGGGGGAGGGGGAGGGACAAG
>DYNR01000218.1 GCA_020720945.1 Chthoniobacter flavus
GTTTGCCGATGAAACCGAACTCGATGTGGTCTTCCCGGAGCACCGGGCTCGGATCGTCCGACGGCAAGTTATAGGTGGTCTTTGGCGGGAGCATCGTTGTTAAGATACTAATGCAATCAAGCACGGAAATTCAAGAGGATTATGACTGCAAGCGGGACGGTTTGTTTGTTATTTGCTCCACACAATTCGATATTTTCCGGATGGGCATAATATCCCTTCACCGCACTTACGATCCGGACGGTAGCATCGTTTGGCAGGGACACGCAAACACGCTGGGGAGAGCCAGATGCACCAAGGCACTTTGCGGCTCAAAAAGAGAAGGAAACGAAATTCCTTGCTCTTCGTGTTCTTAAAATCGCACAAGGACTTGGGATCCTTGTGCGGCCTTGAGAAAGGCGATCCAGCGTGGAGATTTTTTTGTTGCGAGCGGAAGCAAAACGGCTCTTACCCCAAAGTGGCGAGAATTTTGCTGCCGTCGCGCAAGAGGTTTTCCGGCAAGAAGTTGCCTTCGATTTCTTTGCCGTCCACCAAGAGTTTCTGGACCCCGCTGTTTTTTCTGGCCGGGTTTTTGATTTCGATGTGGAGGGTTTTCCCCCGCAGCTTGCGAGTGACAGAAAAACCATCCCAAGAGGACGAAATGCAGGGATCGATGCGGAGACCTTCCGCTTCTGGCTGGATGCCGAGGATGTGGTTTGTCGCGGTAAAATGCGCCCAAGATGCCGTCCCACTCAACCACGGAACCCGCGATTTCCCTTGTTTTTCCGAAAACTGAGAATGGGTGCTTTGGCAGTGGACGAAGGGTTCGATTTCGCGGATTTCCGCGCAGTCGTTTTGGGCGGAGGGCAAAAAGGAGCGATAGTAGGCATACGCTTGGTCGCCGTGGCCGCGGGCGATTTCCGCGAGGACGATCCAGCTTTGCGTGTGCGAAAAAATACCGCCGTTTTCTTTGTTGCCCGGATTGAATAAAACGGCCCGCATGACTTCCACGGAGGTTTTTGCAAAGGGCGGGGAACAAAGCGCGACCCCCCATTTTCCCGCAAGCTGTTCTTTGACGGCATCCAGGGAAGAAGCTGCTTGCGTGTCCGTCGCCGCCCCGCTCAGAACAGCCCAGCACTGGGTGTTCAAATAAATTTTTCCTTCGGGTGATTTTTCGGAACCGAAGACCGTGCCATCGGCGCCGATGGCCCAGCGAAACCATTTGCCATCCCAGCAAGAGGTTTGGATTTTTTCATCCATCAAATGGAGTTCCTTCAGCGCCCACTCGGATTCCGCCGTTTCGCCAAACTCGGTGGCGATTTGGGCGTAGGTTTCTAAGCCGAAGCGGAGCTGGAATGCGACAAAAATGGATTCCCCGTAATAGCCGAGTTTCAGGCAATCGTTCCAGTCTGCAAGCAGGCCGCACGGCAAGCCGTTCGCGCCGGTTCTTTCCAAGTTAAACTCCAGCGCGCGACGGAGATGCCCCAAAACGGAAGCTTCGCCCGAGTCCGCGTAAGGGACGACCAAACGATAAAAATCTTTATCGGAAGACTCCGCGACATAGGCGGGGATGGAATTAAAAAACCAAAGGCAATCATCGCTGCGGTAGTGCGAGGGCGGGGTGGGCGGCATTTCCCCAGGCCTGTGCGACCACGGGCGGACTTCGGGTTGCGCTCCCCCTGTGCTGTCTTGCGCGGAAAGCATCAACAAAAGGCGTTCGCGGACTTCCGAAGCGATCATGCCAGTGACTCCCAAACAGTCTTGGACGGTATCGCGGTAGCCGTATCCGTCCCGCGAATCGCCGGTGTAAACGAGCGAGCAAGACCGCGACCACTCGAATGTCATAAGGGCATTGTAAGCACCCCAAACATTGACCATGTGGTCGAAGTCGGCATCGGGGGTTTTGACTTGGATCGAAGAGAGCAACCCGTGCCAGTGGGCGCGGAGGCGAGAAAGTTCCGAAGCGATTCCTTCGGGTGACCCGCAGAGTTTTTTCGCATTTTCAACCGGTGCCTGGCCTTTGCCAATGCCGAGCAAAACGATGATGTCGGCACTTTCGCCCGGTTGAAGAGAGATGCTGCTTTGGATGGCACCACAAGTGTTATCGGAAAAACCGACCGACCCCGTGCAGGCACCGCTGGCGACCGCAGCAGGCGCGCGAAAATCACCGTAAGAGCCGATGAAAGCTTCGCGGTCGCAATCGTGGCCCACGATGGTTCCTCCGGATTGGGTCATCCACCAGTGGCGCGATTGGTCGCGGTTCGAGAAATTGCCCAAGTCTTCGGGGAGGTGTTTGCAAGAGCTCGCGTGAATGGCTCCGTTTTCCCAATTTGCCGAGCCGATGTATTGGGTGTATTGGAGGTTGAGAAGGTCGTTCATCAAATTCCATTCCGTGGTAAATTCGCAGAAGGAAAAGACCGACAACTCGCGCGGGGCGGAGCCGGTGTTGGAGACCTTGAGATGCCAGACTTCAAATTCGGCGTCGAGGGGAATGAAGTAGGTGGCTTCCGTGCGGATCGAATCGTAGGTGCTTTCGATCATCGCGTAGCCGGGGCCGAAGCGGGTGACGGTTTGGAACTGGTCGAGAGGTTTCGCGCAGGGCTGCCATGCCGCGCTCCAAAAATCGCCGTTGGCGCAATCGCGCAGATAAAATTGGCGTCCAGGCAGATCCATCGGAACGGAGTTGTAGCGGTGGCGCAAAATCCGCCCCTCCGCCGGGGAACGGGTAAAAGAATATCCGCCGGCGTGGTGGGTGATGATGCCGCCGTATTTGCGGGAGCCCAAATAGTTGCTCCAAGCGCGCGGCGTGTCAGGCCGGTCAATTGCGTATTCAAAAGCCCCGTCGTCAAAGTGACCGTATTTCATAGTCTGCGTTTTCTTATTTCAGTTTTTGGTTGTTTTCGATGAGCGCGATGCGCTGTTGGACGCTGGCGGCAGAACGGAGCCCGTCGGCAGGCGTGTTTTTCACATAGTCGAGCAAGCGATCGACGCTGCTGGTCGCGACATGCAGGCGGGTATCCGATGAAGCGTAATAAATCAAAACGCTGCCGTCGCTCTTTGCAACCCAACCGTTTGCGAATACCACATTGGACACATCGCCGATGCGTTCGGGACCTTCCGGCGCAATGAAGTAGCCGCTTGGTTTTGCCAAAACTTTCGCAGGATCTTTCAGGTCGGTGAGGAAGAGGTAGAGCACATAGCGCAAGCCCGCCGCTGTATTGCGGACGCCGTGCGCGAGATGCAACCAGCCTTCCTTGGTTTTGATCGGCGCAGGGCCTTGGCCATTTTTCAGCTCATTGATCGTGTGGTAAGCCCGGCGGTCGATGATCGCTTCCGGTCCCGTGACCGCTTTTTCCATCGAGTCGCAAAATGTCCAGCCGATGCCGCCGCCCGAACCGGTGTCGATAAACCCGTCTTGGGGACGGGTGTAAAGCGCGTATTTGCCGCCGACAAATTCCGGGTGCAAAACCACATTCCGCTGTTGGGCCGAAGGGGTTTTGATGTCGGGGAGGCGCTCCCAGTTCACGAAGTCTTTGGTGCGGACGAGACCGGCTTGGGCGGTCGCCGAAGATTGGTCGGATGCCGGCGCGGACGGATCGCGGCGCTCGGTGCAAAAAAGACCGTAAATCCAACCGTCCTCGTGCTCCACCAAACGCATATCATAAACATTCGTATCGGGATCCGATGTTTCGGGGATGACGCAAGGTTTGTCCCAAAAACGGAACCCTTCGATTCCGTTCGGGCTCTCCGCCATCGCGAAAAAGCTCTTGCGGTCCCAGCCTTCGACACGCACGCAAAGGAGGATTTTTCCGTCGCGCTCGATGGCGCCGGCGTTGAAAGTCGCATTGATGCCGAGGCGTTCCAAGAGAAACGGGTTTGTGGCAGGGTTGAGGTCGTAGCGCCATTCGAGGGGGACATGGGCGGGGGTCACGGCGGGGTATTGGTAGCGCTCGTAAATCCCGTTGTCCCAAGATGCGTCCACGGGATTTTTCCGGTTAATAGTTTCTTCGCTTTTCGCCCGCAAGGAATCCAGGCGAGATTGGAAGGTCTGTGTGTTTGCTGTGTTTGAACTCATGGTTGGTTTTGGTGGTGGTCCGAAGCGCAATGGCATTTCCCGTTTTTCGTTGGTAGGTGCGATGTTACGCAAGAGGCTTGGTTTCCGTGGCTCTGTTTTTGGTGGGACATGACCCGTTTTGCGCCACGGTGCAAAAACGGGTTTGCGGGGGTTTGCGAAAATGCCGCGGCGGCTTTCCGAAACTCTCGCCCCAGCCCCGACTCTAGCCTTTCCCGCCGAAGATTGAAA
>DYNR01000219.1 GCA_020720945.1 Chthoniobacter flavus
GGTCGTGCCACCGCACTCCAAGGGTTTTTTAGAGGGCGGGGGCGTGCTTGCCTTTGAGGGGGCCGCTGGGGTGACGGGGGCAGGCGGCGGCCGTGAGGGAGGAGAGCGAGGAGGAGCTTGTGCCACAGTATTTGCAGGAATAACTGGCTTTTTGGCTGCCTTCGTAGAGCTTGTGCTTGCCTTTGAGGGGGCCGTTGGGATGACGGGGACAGGCGGCGGCGGTGAGGGAGGAGATGGAGGAACTTTTGGTTCCACAGTATTCGCAGGAGTATTGGGTCATGGTGTTTTTGGGTTGGTTGAGTTGCTGCTTTTGGTTGGTGACGGGTTGGTTGATTGGGTTGGCGTTGGAATGGAGGGGGAGAAGGAAAATGCCGAGAAGGAAGAGATGGCGGAACATGGGGAAAGGTAGATGGAAGATGGAAGAAGGAAGATGGGAGATGGGAGATGGAAGATGGTGTGTTTTTTTTATTCTGGGCGGGCGTAGTTGTCAAGGGTGGAACGGAGGGTGGCGATCATGCTTTCTTTGAGGTATTTGGGGGCGGTGACGGTGAGGGCTTCGCCTTGGGAGCGGAGCCAGAAGTGGAGTTGCCAGGTGTCGTGGACCTTGGCGGTGAGGTGGGCGGAGTTGGCGCGGCGGAGGATTTTTTGGTTGGGGCAGATGGGGGTTTCGGCGAGGAGGTCGGCGAGGGTGGGGGAGAGGGTTGCTTTGAGGGTGATGAGGGTGCGGGGGCCGAAGTCCATGCCGCCGGAGGCGATGAAGGAGTCGATGGAAAAGGATTTTGGGATGGTGGCTTTTTGTTCGGTGGATTCGGCGGAGAGGATGCGGTGGATGGCGTAGAGTCGTGGGGTGGCGGGGTTGGCTGGGTCGTTTGCGATGAGGTAGGGGGTGTTGCCGCGTTGGATGAGTGCGTAGGGGGAGAGGAGGAGGTCGGAGGTTTCGTTGCGGTGGAGGGAGAAGTAGGTGATGAGGAGCTGGTTTTCGTTGAGGAGGGCGTGTTGGACGGAAGCGAGGGTTTCGGGGTGGATGGTGGGTGGGGTGGCGTTGAGGGAGGTGGGGATGAAGCGGATTTTGTCGCGGATGCGGACGCGGGTATTTTTTTCGAGGAGGGCGAGTTTTTGGCGGGCTTGGTCGAAGGTGGGGGCGAGGGAGGCGGAGAGGGATGCGGGGAGCATCTGGTTGATGAGGAGTTCGGCGAGGTTGAGGGAGATGGCTTCGTTGATGTCGAGGTTGCCGAGGGCGAGGTGTTTGCCGGGGAGCCAGTGCCAGCCGTAGGGGATGGAGGCGTCGTTGCAGGCGAGTCCGAAGAGGTAGGAGAGTTCGTTGAGGTCGCGTTCGACGGTTCGTTTGGAGACTTCGTAGCCTTCGGAGCGGAGGTGGTCGGAGAGTTCGGCGGAGGTGATGCCTGGGGGGCGGGAGGGGATGCGTTTGAGCATTTCCCATTGGCGGGAGAGGGCGATGTGGTGCGAGGATTTTGGCATGGCGGGTTTTGGTGTGCGTGTGGTTTGTTTTGGCGGAAGATAACCATGCTTGCGACAAAATATGTCGCGGTTGAAATTTTTTTTTGGAGGGGCAAGCGACAAGGGGAAGGGAAAGAGAGAGAGAGAAAAAGTGGTAAGAGAAAAAGGGGGGAGGGGAAGGATGAAACTTGAAAGCTGAAAGCTGAAGGGGGGAGGGGGAGGGATTTTTTTGAGGGGTTGCGGAATGGGCGGGGATTTGCTTACATCGGGGTGGGAACAAAAAATAATCTATGATACCAGCATTCAAAGAATGGGCACTCGTGTGCCAGTGTTTGGGAGATGGCAGACAGAGCATCTTGATTCGCAAAGGCGGGATTTCCGAAGGGAGCGAAGGGTTTTCCTTCAAGCATAAGGAGTTTTATCTGTATCCGACATGGTTTCACGAGCAGTTGGGGAGGACGCGGTTGCCGGCGGAGACTCTGGTGCCGGCGCAACCGGAGGAGGGGGTGGAAATCCGGTATCACGCGGTGATGGAGTGGAGTTGCACGGTGACCGAACCGGCGAAGTTGGCGGCGTTGCGGGATTACCATGTTCTTTCGGATGAGGTTGTCGCGGAGCGGTTTGCGTATTCGCAAGAGCCGGGAGTCCACATTGCGTTTTTGCGGGTTTTCCGGTTGGAGCCTCCGTTGCGGTTGCCGATGGACGAGAGTTACGGGGGGTGCAAATCTTGGGTTGAGTTGCCGGAGACCGAAGGGATCGCGATGGTTTCCGTTTTGTCGGCAGAGGAAAACCGCCGCCGTAGCGAGCTGTTGCGTTCCCTTTTATCGTGAAGGCGCGGCGGGTGGTTTCTGTTGTCGGCGCGCTGCTGTTCGGCTGCGGCGCGGTGTTTTCCCAAGGTGGCGCGGGGGGGGGAGGCACGGGAGTTGGTGTAGTTTTGGGGGAGAAGCAGGCGTTGGAAATCGGGAGAAGGATTTGGAAAAACGAGTGTGCCGGGACGGTGGAAGGGTTGACTTCATGGAACGGGGGGGAGGATTTTGCCTCGTTGGGGATCGGGCATTTTATTTGGTATCCGAAGGGAAGGAGCGGGCCGTTTGAGGAGAGTTTTCCTGCGCTGGTGGAGTTTTTGCGGGTGCGGGGGGCGGCGGTGCCTGCGTGGCTGGATGCGGGCGGGGGGTGTCCGTGGCCGGATCGGCAGAAGTTTTTGCAAGATTCGGGAGGGGAGAAGATGCGGGAGTTGCGGGCGTTTTTGGCGGGGACGGTGGCGTTGCAGGCGCAGTTTGCGGCGGAGCGGTTGGAGCGGGCGTTGCCGAAAATGTTGGCGGCGGTGCCGGCTGGAGAAAGGGAGCGGGTGCGGAAGAATTTTTATCGGGTGGCGGCGCAGCCGACGGGGATGTATGCGCTGGTGGATTATGTGAATTTCAAAGGGGAGGGGACGGCGGCGGCGGAGCGGTATCGGGGGCAGGGATGGGGGCTTTTGCAGGTGCTCGAAGCGATGAAGGAAGGGCCTGCGTTGCAAGAGTTTGCGAAGGCGGCGGCGGCGGTTTTGACGCGGCGCGTAGAGAATAGCCCCAAGGAGCGAAACGAGGCGAAGTGGCTCCCTGGGTGGAAGAACCGCTGCGCCACTTACGCGGGATGAGTTTTTTTGAGAAAGGCGTGGAGCCGGTGATGGCGGTGAAGTCGGAAGGGATGCGGGAGCGGGTCGAGCTGATGGCGCCGGCGGGGTCGTGGGCGAGTTTGTCCGCGGCGTTGCAGGCGGGGGCGGACTCGGTTTATTTCGGGGTTGGGGCACTCAATATGCGGTCGCGGTCGGCGAGCAATTTCCGCGAGGAGGAGTTGGGGGAAATTGTGGGGCGGTGCCGGGAGAAGGGGGCGAAGGCGTATTTGACGCTGAACACGATTCTTTTTGACGGGGAGTTGGCGGATGCGGGGCGGCTTTGCGAGGCGGCGAAGGGGGCGGGCGTGGATGCTGTAATCGCGGCGGATCCTGCCGTGCTGCAAGCGGCCAAGGCGAACGGGTTGCCGGTGCATCTTTCCGTCCAAGCCAATGTCACCAACCTCGCGGCGCTCGAGTTTTTTTCCCCGTTTGCCGATGTGGTCGTCCTGGCGCGGGAGCTGTCGTTGGAGCAGGTGCGGGGGGTGATCGAAGGGATCGAAAAAAAGGGGGTCCGGGGGCCGTCGGGCGATTTGGTGCGGGTGGAAATTTTTGCGCATGGCGCGTTGTGTGTCGCGTTTTCCGGGAAGTGCGGGATGAGTTTGGCTCTTTATGGCGCGGATGCATCTGCCAGTCGTGGAGCGTGTTACCAACCTTGTAGGAGGAATTACCGGGTGGCGGACGCGGAGACGGGCGCGGAGCTGGCGATCGAAGGGCAGCAGATCATGTCGCCGAAGGATTTGTGCGTGCTGCCGTTTTTAGACCAGATTTTGGATGCGGGCGTGCGGGTTTTGAAAATCGAGGGGAGGGGGCGTTCTGCCGATTTTGTCGGGACGGTGACAGGGGTTTACCGGAAGGCGATCGACGCGTGGGGGCGAGGGGTTTTTCGAGAATCGCTGGAGGATGGGGCGTGGATGGCGGAGTTGCGCAAGGTGTTTAACCGTGGGTTTTGGGAAGGGGGGTATTATCTCGGGAAGCCTTTGGGCGAGTGGGTGACTTCGGGGCATTCACGGGCGGAGGAGCGGAAGGTTTTCGTCGGGGAGATCACGAAATATTACGGGAAAATCGGGGTGGCAGAAGTCGCGGTGCGGGCGGAAGCGGTGGAGGTCGGAGACGAGTTTTGGGTTATCGGGGAGACGACGGGGGCGGTGCGTCTCCCGGTGA